>CAYREL010000047.1:0-6806 GCA_964423275.1 uncultured Flavobacteriales bacterium
CTGTCTGTTAAATCTCTTTGTAGTCTACTTACTGGAAGTTTGGCACTTAAATGCTCTAAAATCGTATTGGCAATACCAATATTTCCTTCTGAATTCTCAAAGTCAATAGGATTTACCTTATGAGGCATGGCTGAGGATCCAATTTCTCCTTTTTTAATTTTCTGTTTAAAATAATCCATAGAAATATAGGTCCACATATCTCTATTTAAATCCAATATTATCGTATTTATTCTTTTAACAACATCAAATAAAGATGCCAAGTGATCATAGTGTTCAATTTGGGTAGTTGTTTGGGATCTTACCAATTTTAATTTATCTGACAAGAAATCGTTGGCAAATTTTTTCCAATCTATGGATGGGTAAGCAACATGATGGGCATTAAAATTTCCAGTTGCTCCTCCAAATTTTCCAGCATGAGTTATAGAATTTAGGGTTTCTAGCTGTTGATTTAATCTTTCTACAAATACATAAAGTTCTTTGCCAAGATTGGTAGGAGATGCTGGCTGACCATGGGTTTTAGCCAACATTGGAATTGAGGACCACTGATTGGAAAGAATTTCTAAATTGTTAATAAGACTATCAATTGCAGGGTGATATATCTTTTCTAAGGCATCCTTTATACTCATTGGAATAGCAGTGTTATTAATGTCTTGGGAAGTAAGTCCAAAATGAACAAACTCTTTGGCATCACCAATACCATCTCTCTCCATTCTTTCCTTAATAAAATACTCAACAGCTTTCACATCGTGATTGGTTATAGCTTCAATATCTTTTACTCTTTGAGCATCGCTATCATTAAAAACTTCGTAGTAAGATCTTAATGTTTTAAAAAGGTTTGTGTCAAAATTTTTTAATTGTGGAAGAGGTAATTCACATAAGGATATAAAGTATTCAATTTCTACTTTTACTCTATAACGAATCAAGGAGGATTCAGAAAAAAATGAACTAAGGACCTTTGTTTTACTAAAGTATCTTCCGTCAATAGGACTTATGGCATTCAATGCATAATTGGACATATCTATGTTTTAATATTGTAAATTTAACAATATGGTGGATAGAAAACTAAAATTATGACAATACCACTATATTTATTTAATTTTAGAAAACAATATTTTTTATGAAACACCAAAAATTTATTTTCAAGCTAGTTCTATTATTTCTTGTAATATGTAATGTAAAGTCAGTTTTGTCACAAGAGGAAGGTCTTTTAAACAAAACTAAGTCTCAAATAAAACTTACAGAAACAAAGCAACTTTATTTACAAGGAAATATCAAAACTGCTCTTTTAAATTACAAAGAGATTATAGCTTTAAATCCCTCTAACGCAAAAGCTCATTTTGGAATTTCAAGATGTTATTACAAATTACATGATTATAAAAAGGCAAAATACCATGCAGAAATTGCAAAAAAAAACAACCAAAAAGTAGATGAAGATCTGTATTATTTATTGGGAGAAATTTACTTTAGACTAGAAGAATTAAAAAAATCTAAAACCAGTTATGAAAAATTTGTTTCTGAAATAAAATCCAAGCAAAAAATAAAAGACTACTCTATAGATTTAAAAATTAATCAATTGGCTTTTGCAGAGTTAGAATTGAAGAAAACAAATAATGAAATAATTATTTCAAATATGGGTCCTGTTCTTAATTCTAAAGGATCTGATTTTGCACCATCGTTGAGCAATAATGGAAAATATTTAATGTTTACTTCTCGAAGAGCAGATACCAAAGGAGGAAATGTTGATCAATTTTTTGACCATCAGTATTTTTCAGATATATACTTGTCTAGATGGGATAGTATTGGGAATAAGTGGTTAAACCCCTCCAACAAATTAGGGAAAATAAATACCGATTTTCACGATGCATCCTTAAGTTTTAAAGCTGATAATTCAATAATCATTTATAGAAATATTCCATATTTAACAAGAAGTGGAGATATTTATGAAGCTGCATATACAAAATCTGGTAGTTGGTCTTCTCCAAAACCTATTTTGAGTAAAGACAAAAAAATCAGTAATAAAATAAATAGCTCTTATTTTGAAAGTTCTGCTAGCATAACTGAGGATGAATCTTACATATATTTTGTTTCGGAAAGACCAACAGGTCTAGGTAAAACTGATATATATTATGTTAAAAAAACTAATAAAACTTATTCTGAACCCATTCATTTAGGAAATGAAATTAATACCGAAGGAGACGAAAAATGTGTTTTTATTCACCCTAGTGGAAACTTGCTTTTCTTTACCTCAAATGGAAGAAAACAAAGCATTGGAAGTTACGACATATACTATTGTACTGGCGGACATGAAAATTGGAGTTCACCTGTTAACATAGGAAGCCCTATTAATACCACTATGGAAGAAAAAACAATATGTATTTCAAAAGATGGAAATACTGCTTATGTAGGTGGCTATTATGACTTCGACAATATGGGAGATGCAGATTTATATCAAATAGATATATCTAGTCTGCAATTAATCTCAAAGTAATTTTACTTTTGTGAGATATTATTTGAATAAATCATCAATTATTATAATATTAAATGATTAATAAAATTGTCATATTTCTGTCACTAGCTTTATTTTTAAATTCTTGTCAGGAAAATAAAAACCAAGAAATTAACAAGTTTTCATTTGAAAAACCAATACAGAATATAGCTAATAATGAACTGGTTAATTTATATTTTGGAAGCGATACCATCAAAGTAAAAGTATTTAAAACCCAAGAATATATCTCCATTCATTGTAAAAATGGAAAAAGGTTCTCCAGAAAAAAGAAGTTTAGATTATATGGTCTTAAAAATAGCAACGATTTAGAATTAGCTCGATCAATTATTTCTTTTAATGAAGATTTAAAATCTAAAGATCTCATTGGAGTTTATTCTAAATTAATTACTATTGAAAACAAAGATTATTTATTTCAGGAAGAAATAGGGAAAAGACTTATAGAGTCCAATTCAAAGAGAGAGGGTGTAATTTTCAAAATAGAAATTAACGATTCTCTTACATTAAGTACTACAAAAGGCGAAAACATACATCCTGAATTTGTAAACTCAGTAATAGAATTAGTCAAAACAGAAAAACTCAATGATAAATATTTTAATGTCATAGATTGGATAAAGTTTAAAGACCTTTCCAAAAAATATTTTAAAAATTTAAATCCAACTCATTATTATCTAAACCCAGTAACTTTTCAGCTAGAACCAATTTTTTCCGGAATGAAAGTAGCTTTTTTACCGACCAAAGATCCTGAGATATATAGTCCTGAAATACCGTTAGATTTTTTAAATTATTTTAATTATTCTAAAGACTCAAATTCAGTTGTTCTTAAAAATAAGAATACCATTATTAATAAGAAGATTATGATTCCAAAAGGAATAAATGTTATTTTAAATGCAGGAGAGACCATTGACTTAATTAGTTCTAGTAGTATTTTATCCTATAGTGCATTTAACATAAACGGAGAAATGGATAAAATGGTGAAAGTAATATCCTCGGATAGTACGGGAGGAGGAATTCATATCATTCAAAATAACGACTCAAGTAAAATTAACTACCTAGATTTTTCCAACCAATCTTCTTTGTACGACACTTTGAAATATAATCACCAGAACCTACCAAGTGCATTTACTGTATATGGCGGGGAAGTAACTATTGAGAATAGTGACTTTAGTAATCTAAAAAGTGAAGATGCTATAAATTTATTTAGATGTGAATTTAAAATAGTAAATATTAAAATTGAAAATACATTTTCTGATGCATTTGATGCAGATTTTTGTGTTGGATTTATGAAAAACTGCAGCTTTATAAATTGCGGGAATGATGGAGTAGATATTTCGGGGGGAAGACTAGAAATATCAGAATGTGAGTTTTTAAATATTAAAGACAAGGCTATAAGTGCTGGAGAAGAAAGCAAACTAAAAGCTAGTAAATGTACCGTCCAAAATTCTTCAATGGGAATTATTTCAAAAGATTTATCAGTTGTTGAATCCATTGAAAATAAATTATTGGATTGTGAGATTGCTTATTGTGCTTTTCAAAAAAAGGGAGAGTTTGGCCCTGCAGAAATTTTTTCGACCATTGATGAAATTACCAATTGTTCAGTAAATTATCTCATAGAGTATAATTCTAATCTCACTTTTAATGGCGAAAAAATTAGAGTTTTTCAAAATAATGTAATAGACTATCTTTACGGGAAAAAGTATGGTAAAGCTACTTTTAAGAAAAACTGAAAAATCTAAAAATTTAAATGTCTGATATTCAATCTATATTAGTTAATTATCAACCTATAAGTTTAGCAGCTATGGATGAAGTTGCATTAATGGAAAGAGTAGACGAAAAATTTACAGTTTCTATTGAAGACACCCTAGATGTTTTATCAAAAATTAGAGATAAATATTTCTGCTTAGAAATTGACGGAAAAAGACTTTTCAATTATCAAACAGAATATTTTGACAACGAAAATAAAACACTCTTTAAAAATCATCAAAACGGGAAGTTAAACAGATATAAAATTAGATTTAGAGACTATGTAGCCTCTAAGAAAACTTTTTTAGAAGTTAAATTTAAGTCCAACAAAGGGGTCACTAAAAAAACCAGAATTAGTGTTCCTTTTAGAGAAAAAGATTTGAACAAAAAAAATACCAAATTTTTAGAGGAGCAAACGCCTTACTCCTTTAAGGAATTTGAAATAACAATTAAAAATAATTTTGATAGAATTACCTTGGTCAACTTTGAAACAAAAGAACGCGTGACAATAGATTTCAATTTGAAGTTTAGTTCTGATAATTCAAACAAAGAATTAGAAAATATTTGTATAATTGAAGTAAAGAGGGAAAAAGGAAATAGAAAGTCTGAAATACTCTCAATTTTAAAGCTTAAAAGAATTAGACCAACTAGGTTTAGTAAATATACTATTGGATCTTGTATTTTAAATCCAAATTTGAAATACAATAATTTTAAAAGAAAACTATTATTCATTAATAAAATAAGCAAGAATGGAATTGTATGGAATTGATTTTTTTGATTTAGAAGATTTTTCAAAGTTGTTATTCAAATTTGGAATAAACTTCATTTTTTTAATCATAATTGTCAGACTCGTTTACTACAGAGTTAAAGACGACAAAGATTATGTATTTACATACATAATGTTCAACATCCTAACTTTTTTCATTTGTTTTCTACTTAGAAAAGTTCCTATGGAAATGGGATTTGCATTGGGATTATTTGCAGTTTTCGGAATTCTCAGGTACAGAACTGAAGCCATTCCTATAAGACAAATGACCTATTTATTTATTGTTATTGGTATATCCATGATCAATGCTCTTTCTAATAAATCGGTAAGTATTTTCGAGGTGTTGTTCACCAACGGTTTAATTACTCTAATCACCTACTTGATAGACAGGTTGTGGTTTCAATCTATCGAAGAAACCAAAAGTATTATCTATGAGAAAATTGATCTTGTAAAACCAGAAAATAAAGAAGAAATGATTAAAGATTTAAAAGATAGAACAGGTCTTCCAATCCACGAAGTGAAAATTGAAAAAATTGACTTTTTAAAAGACACAGCTTCAATTACTATTTATTATAACCGAGACTAAATTAGTGAAAGAAATTATTTCAATTTATATCTTATGTTGGTTATTTTGGAGCTGCTCAATAGAGAAAAAAGAAATAATAAACTTTTCTGATAATTACACTGCAATTGTAGAAATTCCAGCTGGCACCAACAAAAAGTTCGAATACAATTACAAGACCAAAACTTTTGAAATTGAAATTATTAACGGCGCAGAACGCACGATAAATTATCTTCCATATCCTGGAAATTATGGTTTTATATACGATACCTACATGAATCCTGAAATTGGGGGAGACGGAGATGCTTTGGATGTTTTAATTATTTCTGAATCTATTCAACAAGGAAAAAAAATAGAAATAAATCCAATAGCGATTCTTAAATTATTAGATCGTGGCCAAGAAGATCATAAAGTTATTGCCACTTTAAAAAATAGCAAAATCAACTTTTCAAAAGACTCTTTACCAAATTCTATGAAAACAATCATTAAAACTTGGTTTTGTAATTACAAAGGACCAAATAAGATGGAATTTATTGCTTGGGGTGATAAAAAAGATGCCATTAATGAAATTAAAAAATGGGCAGTAAATAAATAATTTTGGATACCTTGAAAATGGTAATTTCAACTACCAACCCCTTCCCATCCTAGTATATTGCGTATATTTATTCATTATGAAAAATACAATTACTCTTATAATATTAGTTTTATTAGCATTTCAAGTTTCTGCCCAAACATCCACTGAGACTGAAGAGAAAAAAGAAAACTTGGTTCTTATAATTAAGAATAGTGGTGGTGAATATATAGGAGAAATAGTTTCTGATGATGGAAGAGAAATTCTTTTAATTACAAAAACTATTGGAAAAATTTATATAAATAAGTCTGAAATTTCTTCTATTTCTAAAGTAGAAGAAGATATAAAAAGTAATAAAAATGGGGAGTTTAGAGCATCTGGACCATTTACCACTAGGTATTATTTTACCAACAACGCTCTTCCAATTAAAAAAAATGAAAACTATGCTCTAGTTCATGTTTATGGACCAGAGGTTCATTTTAGTGTAGGAAATAAAACTTCTTTAGGGGTAATGGCAAGTTGGATAGCAAGTCCAATCGGGTTGGTTTTAAAGCAACAAATCTATAGTAAAAATAAATTACATGTTTCAGTTGGAAGTATATTGGGTTCTTCAGGATATATTAATCACGGGCAGACCTATGGCGGTTTGCATTGGGGGACG
>CAYREL010000048.1:0-4178 GCA_964423275.1 uncultured Flavobacteriales bacterium
ATAAATTTTCATCAGATTCTTGGTCTATCCAAGAGACTTTAGACCCTGCTGAGAATTGTACTAACGGAGATGTGAATTTCACTAATAGAGTTCTAGTTATACCTTATAATGATTTTGTGTTAGACGAAGTTTGTTGGGGAAGTTGTAATCCATGTGTCACAGGAACTGATCTTCAAAATTTAAATAATTTAAAAATTTATCCTAATCCATCTTCCGATTTTTTAACTATTCAATCAAATAATCTAATCAACCCAATTTCTATATATGATATTACCGGGAAACTAATTATCCAAAATATGGGTAATTCTAAAGAAATAAATATTGATATTTCAAATCTTAACTCTGGTTTGTATATTATAAAATCAAGTTCCAAAAATTTTTTTGTGAGAACATTTGTAGTTGAAAATTAATGCTTGATGGTTGAAAGAATAACGTCTTTATTATGTTGCATTACATTTTTAAATTTATTCTCTTCTCAAGAATTAGTATTAGGTGATTACATCCCAGGTAATGGCATAGTACTAGCAACTACAGACAATAATTATAAAGTAGTTTTGAAGGGTTATTCTCAGTCTTTATTTGAGTCTAGAACCATTTCTTATGATTCTTCTGCAATAACAGATAATAATAGATACAATAGGTTTAGGGCTAGAAGAATAAGATTAAGACTTTCTGGAAATCAGTCCTATCCGGGTTTTAGTTATAGACTTCAGCTCAATTTAGCAGAATCTGAAGCCGACGATGGCTTATTGTCCAATATTTTATGGGATGCATGGCTTGGTTATAACATTAATAAAACCAATAAAATTGTTATTGGTCAAAAAGGAACTCCTACAGATAATATTGAAGTACAAATGGCTTCTAATACCCTCCAGCTCCCAGAAAGAAGTAGATTGACTGGTGCTTTTTCAAGTATTAGAGAAACAGGTGTGTTTTATAACAATAGATTTAAACTTGGTAATAAAGCTGTTGTGAAATCTATGTTAAATATCACTACTGGCGATGGATATGCTTATAATGTGAATTCTAGAGATTATGGAGGTTTAAAATATGGAGCTAGAGTTAATATTCTACCATTTGGTTTATTTAGAAACTTTGGGCAGTTTAGACAAGTAGATATGGTCAGAGAGCTAAATCCGAAACTTCTTGTTGGTTTTAGTGGAAGTTTTAATAATGGAATGAGTAGTAGAAGAGGAAGAAGAAATGGAGATTTTTTATTTTATAATATTACTGGTGTTGATACAACCTATAGATTACCAAATTATTTAAAATTAGGTGCAGATTTACTTTTCAAGTATAGAGGATTTTCACTTTTAGCTGAATATGTAAATACAAAAGCTTTTGTAGCAGATGATATCACCCATAGAAACGACAGATATGGAGATGACCCAACACAAATAATAAATTCTTTTGGAGCATTCAATGAGACCGATTTTATATCCGTAAGCTCCAATGAGTATGTTAAAAGGCAATTAATTTTAGGTAGTGGTATTAATATTCAAGCTGGTTATTTATTTAAATCTCTATTTTCTATAGATGGTAGATTTACAAAATTGATGCCTGATGAGTTTTCATTTATGAACAATGCTACCTTTTACAACAGACAAAACTTTTATGAGATTGGTTTTAGCAAATATTTTTCTAAAAATTATTCTTTTAAAATCCAAGCTTCTTACAGGTTCATTGACAATGCAAAATTAAGGTTGCAAGATTACATTGGAACAGACTTTGAAAGATTGGAATTTGAAGGCTCAGAAAATGTATTTTACTTAATGGTTCAAGTAGCTTTCTAATGAGGTTTTTAAATTTTATAATTTTCTCTTTTATGTTCTGTAGTACAATACATACTCAGGATTCAAAAAAAATATCCGAAAAATATTTTCCCGATTTTGATATTGAAGTTCCTACCCCTGCTTTTAATAAGAAAAAGGGATTTACAAAGTATTCAGAAATGATGTATTTCTTGGACGAATTATGTAAAAAATATCCTAATAAAGTATCCTATAAATTCATTGGAAAATCTCAAAAAGAGAAGCAAATACCCATGGTGTATTTAGGAGAAAATAAAGTAGATAATTTTAAGGTGTGTTTTATGGGAGGATTACATGGTAATGAACCTGCTAGTACAGAATCATTATTGCTACTTATCCATAATTTATTGGAAGTTGATTCCTTGAAAGATTTAACCAGTAAATTAAATATTGCTATCATTCCAATGGCAAATATAGATGGATATGAAAAGCAAAGTAGATATGCTTCAAATGGTCAAGATTTAAACAGAGATCATACGAAATTAACCAATCAAGAAACCATTGCAATTAAGCAATCTATAAGTGGCTTTTCTCCGGATTTAATGGTTGATTTCCACGAGTATAAACCTTATAGAGTAGATTTTGTAAATTTTGGGGAGTACGGTACTACTTCTATGTACGATTGTATGTTTTTATATTCTGGTAATTTAAACGTTTGTCCTAGAATAAAATCAGTAGTTGAGAACACTTATTTACCCCCAGCAAAATTAAAATTAGATAACAACGGTTTAAGATACCACAACTATTTATCTTCTAAACATAAGAATAACAAAATTTATTTCAATTTAGGTTCAGTAAGTCCAAGGTCCAGCGCTACTTCATTTGCTTTAGGAAATTCTATTTCTATGCTTATGGAAATAAGAGGAGTTGGCTTAAATAGAACATCCTTCAAAAGACGTATTTATACGAGCTATTTATTGGCTTATTCCTTTTTAAATACTTCTGTTGACAATTCAAATTATATTAAATCAACTTTAGAGGATTGTAACGAATTTCCAGAAGAAATTACCATTAAATATAAAAAAGAGAAATCTAACTATAATCTCGATATGATAGATGTGTATAACCTTGACGTTATTCCAGTTAATATTGTTTTAAATAATGGACTAAAATGTACAAATGAAATTACAAGAAAACGTCCATTTTATTATTTCATAGAAAAAGATTTAAGTATAGTTACTGATAAATTAAATATTTTGGGATTGGATATTGACACTTTAAAATTCGATGAATTATTTGAAATAGAATCCTACAAAATTGTTTCAGAAAAAAAATCTCCAGCTAAATTTCAAGGATTTTATGAAAATATTGTATCTACAAACATAGTTAAAGAACAAAAAGTTTTAGAAAAAGGAACTTTTATTATTCCAATGAATCAAGAAAAATCAAATATAGCTGTGGAAACACTGGAGCCAGAAATGCTATCAGGTTTTTTAAGATTTAATGTTATTAATCCTAGTGATATTCAAAAAATTCATCGATATACTATAAATAAAAAATTATGAAAAAAACAATAGTAGCCTTCTTTTTAACTTCCTTATTTTCATTAAACTTTATTTCTCAGGAAGCTCAGTTTATGAATGAATCTAGCTATGAAAAAAACAATAGTTATAAATACCAACTAGGTTCGGGTATCGAATTCAATTTTGACGATAGTACCCATATATTTAAAATAGGGGGGATGGCACAATCTCGTTTTTTAAATACAAGTTTAAATGATTCACTCTCTGAAAGTTTAAATTACTTTGGAATTAAAAGATCTTATTTTAATTTAAGTGGATCTTTAAATAATGGTCAGTTTTCATTTCTAATCCAAACAAATTTCAGTGAATCTTTTCCCTTGTTAGACGCTTGGATTGGTTATCATCCAAATAAGAATTTAAGTATTTTCTTTGGTCAAAAGATGTCTCCATTTAACAATCTGTCCATGCAAATCATGGAATATGATTTACAGTTTGCTTCTAGGAATTATTTGTCTCAAAATTTTACAGAACTAGGTAGAGAGTTTGGTTTGTTTTTAGAAGGAAAGTTTTCATTAGGTAATATTGGTTTAAAACCTTCTTTGGCTGTAACTAGCGGAGATGGTACAAATTCTTTTGGTGAAAATTCAATTGATAACGATCAGGGTGGTTTTAAATATGGTGGAAGAATGAATATTTATCCACTAGGTTTTTTTAAAACTAATAATGAATTAGTAGGCCATGATGTTTTAAAAGAAAAGAATGTAAAAGTATTAATTGGTGGTGCTTCTAGTCTTAATATTGGTTCAAGTCATAAAGTAGGAGAAGGACATTATATTGTAGAAGAAACTTCATATGGAATTTTTGTTCCTGACGGAACTTTTATGTTCTATGATTCATTAGGAGA
>CAYREL010000048.1:4188-6805 GCA_964423275.1 uncultured Flavobacteriales bacterium
TATGTTGACATACTGGTAAAGTATAGAGGACTAAATCTTCTAATTGAATATGTAAATACGGCTGCTTATAATCTACAAGGAAGTTCTTTAAACTCCTCTGGATCATTGCTTCTTGAACCAACTCAAATCAGTCAATATTTAGTCTTGGGAAATGCATTCAATCTTCAAGGAGGTTATTTATTTAACAGTGATTGGTCAATTGACCTGAAATTTGGAAGATCTTACTATGAGTTTGAAGAAACTTATTCTATCCTTCAGAACTACGATTCTATGGGGGCAGGAATTACCAAATATTTCTCAAATAGAGCAGTTAAAACACAGCTGATGGCTAATTATATAAATTTCCCTAACAATACTTCAATGAATAGACTCAATATTGAATGTCTATTACAAGTTATTTTTTAGGAGTTATCTTAAATCTTCAGTTATTAAATTAGCAACTTTTTGAATGGTTGGAGCAATATTTTTCTCAGTTATTATATAAAATATTTTTTTGCCATCTATATTTTCACCTTCAAATCTTCTAGGTAATCCTATTGGGTTTTCACCAGTTATCATGGCATAAAAAACACAAGCGGCAAGATAGGTAGCGTTTGGAGAAGGATGTTTGTTATCGTCCATATATAAGTTAATTTCAGGATAACTTTCCTCTAGGTATTTAAATGCATTCCCGACTGGAACATAAATTGCTTGATTTACTCTTGAAATGGAATCAAGAATTTCCATTGTATTTGATTTTTTATTTTTTGAAATATCTTTTAAATATGGATATTCCCAAGTGCCATATATAAGTGGAATAGAATTATTTTCTTTGGCTAACTCCACAAATTTTCTAATATACTTTCCACAAGCATCTACGTTTGTAAGTGGGTTTGTACTGTGGTCATTTAATACTAAATATTCATATTTTTCAATAAAATAATCTTCTTTTTTATTAAGTGTCCAATGCTTAGCTAAATTACTTCCTCCAATTGTTTTTTGATCAACTGTTATATTTATATTTCTGTCTAGAAACATACACTCAATTACCTGAGGTAAGTTCCAATAAAAAGTAAAACTATTGCCAATCATTAAAACCTTTTGAGTTTTTATTGAGTCACTGCTTACAAAATGATTATTATTAGTAGAAGAATAAACGCTAGAAGAAACTAAAACAAGTAATGACGCGATATATAATCTAAAAATAAGTTCCATCTACTCTTGTTCCTGGGGAATATAATATTGCTGTACTTGCACTATCGTGCTGTGTGAAATTCCCATAAATATCCGGAAACCTTGTATAGGATTCATTGGGGTTATTGGAAAGCACAGTGACATCAAAACTAAATAGAACACTATCGTTGTTATTTTTAACGGTAAGAGTATCCCCAGAATTATTTAGATTTAAAACTTGATTAGAAGCTGCAAAAACCAGAGAGCCACCAAAGTTTCCTGTTGGTGTTCCACCACCAAAAACAACTACTGCTTGTCCAGGATTTAAAATAGTATTTGCAGGGAATTCATGATTAGCAGTATTAATTGACAGCCTGTCTGCATCATACAGTTTATATCCGCTGATATCTAGACTAGTAGCAGAACTATTTACTAATTCCACAAATTCATCGTCATTAGCATCTCTTGTTCCATCTCCATTAGCATCTCCAGGACTTCCACTTGGTGGATCATATAGTACTTCGTTTAAAACAAAGCCATAATAAATAGTGTCTGTGGTACCTGTTGAATCTATTGTATTATCAATAGGGACAACATCATCTGTTTTTGCACATCGAATATTTATAGTACATAACAGAACAGTAAAAAAAGTAATATGGAGAATTTTGTAAAATAATTTAGATTTCATTTTAAAACTTTAAACCAAATATAATCATTAATTTCACCAAAATGAAAGTTCTTAAATACATATTTCTCTCTATTATAATTGTCTTTTCTAGTTGTAGAAAAGTTCCCGATGAAGATGGTTCATCTTCTACAAATTTATTTGATGATAATAATCATGGAGTTTTTGAATTTAACGATTACCAACCTCTTGCAGATAAACCATTTAATATTCATTTTTATTTACCAACATCCGTAGATAGAGCCAATGCACCTATACTTTTTATCTTTCCAGGAATGAATAGGAATGCAGACGATTACTTGGAAACTTGGATTCCTTTAGCTGAACAATACCAAATTATGGTTTTCTCTTTTGAATTCTCAGATTATTACTATCCTAATAGTACTTCCTACCAACTTGGATATGTGAGAGATTTCAATAATAATTTTACCAATGAGGATATATGGACTTTTTCTTTAATAGAACCTGTTTTTGATAGGATTAAAAATAACTTAGATTATAGTGGGAATGAATATAATATGTTTGGACATTCTGCAGGTGCTCAATTTGTACATCGCTACATACAATTCAAACCAAATTCAAGAATTAATAAAGCTGTTTCAGCTAACGCTGGATGGTATACCTTGCCAGATACTAGTATTTCTTTTCCCTACGGACTGAAGGGTACTTCTATAAATTCAAATAATTTAGAAAATTCTTTTTCGAATAATTTAGAGATACATTTAGGACAAAATGATAATAATCCAAATGATCCTTTCCTTAATACAACAGATGGTGCAA
>CAYREL010000049.1:0-6799 GCA_964423275.1 uncultured Flavobacteriales bacterium
TTCTAATGAAAAATTCACTTCAAATTCATAGTATTCATATACCCAAGGCCAATCTGATATTGTCTTAAAAGCATCTCCTATCATATCATTTTTCTTTGACCCACGCATAATTCTAAGGGGGATATTATACCAAACAGCATTGGAATCACTTGTGATAAGACAAATATCTAAAGGCATTGGAATTCTCCCTTTTTTCTGGACCAAAATTTGAGTTTTTTGACCCAAAGACTTTACTCTTGCAATTGCATAATCAATTGTGTTAGTAGTTTGGGTAAATTGCTCAAAATACCAATCTAGTTCTAATCCACTCTCCATCTCCATTATCTTCTTAAAATCTGATGGTTTAGGGTGTTTAAACTTCCATGATTCAAAATATTTTTTCATGCCTATTTTTAAAGCTTCCGAACCAATTATATAACCCAATTGGTGAAGAAATACAGAGCCTTTGTTATAAGCATTTACGCCATAAACGTAATTTAAGTTGTAAAAATCAGCATGGGTCGATAAGGGTTCTTTATAACTTGATTTTGCTATATTGGAGTAACTCTTATACTGTCGATATAGAGGATTTAAAACATTTTTTCCATATAAATAGTTTAAAACTTCATATTGCGCATAGGTGCAAAACCCTTCATCCATCCATTCATATTTAGACTCGTTAGTCCCAAGAATTCCTTGAAACCAGCTATGAATAGATTCGTGAACAGTAACGCTTACCAATCCTTTAAACGAACCCTCAGCAGTAATTAAGGTACACATTGGATATTCCATTCCACCATCACCTCCTTGAATAATTGAATACTGTTTGTAAGGATATTCACCATAATTTTCGTTCATGTATTCAAAGCACTTTACAGCATATGGTTGTAAGCGTTTCCAATTGTTATTTAATGAATCGTTTTTGTGTAAAAAATGTATTACAGTTCCATTGTCTAAGGAAGTTTGCTCATGGATGAAAAACGGATCTGCAGCCCATGCAAAATCGTGTACATTTTCTGCCTTAAAATGCCATTTTAATTTATCATTAGAATTTATTCTTTTATTTTTCTTTTCAGTTTGGTAACCATGACCAATTTCATTTGGGTTTTGAAGATTTCCAGTCCCGCCTAAAACAAAAGAACTATCTATATTAATAACAACATTGAAATCTCCCCAAACTCCATAAAACTCTCTACCTATATATGGGTTGGTATGCCAGCCTTCCAAATCATATTCACACATTTTGGGATACCACTGAGTCATAGAATAAGCTACATCTTCTTTATTATATCTTCCAGTTCTTCGTATTTGAATTGGAATTTGACTTTTACAATCAATAGATAAATTTAATTTCTTACCAGGTTTAATAGGTTTATTTAAAAAAATCTCTAAAATGGTCCCCTCTTGAAAAAAAGTCAAATTATTAGAACCATTTTTAACACTAATAATTTTTTGGAATCCAATTTCGTTTTTATCAAGTTTGTAAATTCTGTCCAAAACTCTGGAATCAGGATCAGCAATTGACCTTGATCTTACATCCATCATAGACCCCGGCTGAAAAGCGTTGTAAAATAAATGCATATATACTTTGGACAATTCATCTGGTGAGTTATTGGTGTAAGTAATTTCTTGGTGAATATCAAATTGATGACTTTTGTGGTCAAAGTCAATATTCATATCGTATTTTATATTTTGTTGCCAATAACTATCTTGTGTAAAAGATGGCAAAGAATAAAATAGTATTAATAGGGACCAAATTATAGCTCTCATATAAACATTTCTTTTTTTAAATTCAACCATTCTAAAGTACTATTGCAAAAAATATCTTCAACAACAGATTTTTCTAAATTCATTTGATTTATAAACTCTCCTATTTCTAAATCTCCCAAAGGAAATGGATAATCACTACCTAATGTAACTCTCTTAGAACCTTGCATTTTTAAAACATAATGGAGCATATCTTCATCGTGGGTAATACAATCTACCCAAAAGTGACCACAATATTCTCTCGGATTCTTAGGATTGTCAACTGCGACAAGATCTGGCCTGCAATTAAAACCATGTTCTATTCTTCCAATAGTTGATAAAAAAGACCCACTTGCATGGCAAAAGTTGACTCTTAAATTTGGGAACTTGTCAAAAATTCCTCCAAATATCATAGAGCACATTGCACGAGAAGTTTCCGCTGGCATTCCAACTAACCAAGGAAGCCAATATTTATTCATATTTTTCTTACCCATCATATTCCATGGATGAACCAATACAGCCAATCCAAGCTTTTCACATGCTTCCCAAACTGGAAAAAAATCAGGTTCATTTAAATTTTTATCTTCAATATTAGACCCTATCTGCACCCCTTTTAGTCCTAATTCTTTGATTCTGAAAAGTTCTTGAACTGCAAGCTCAGGATCTTGCATAGGCAAAGAGCCTAAACCAATATATTTTTTAGGATACTTATTTACCAAATTAGCTAAATCGTCGTTTAAAAATCTAGCGACTTCTAGACCATCTTTTGGTTTTGAAAAATATGCAAATAGGACAGGAATTGTACATACTACTTGAACTTGAGTAGTATATTTTTCGTACTCATTTATTCTAACTTCAGGATCCCAACAATTGTGATTTATTTCTCTGAAAAAGTTATCTCCCTGCATCATATTGGCCCAGCTAGGTTTATGATGTTCTAATCTTACAAAACCCTCATAACCAAACTTTTTCTCCCAGTCTGGAAGGTTTTTTGGAATTATATGAGAATGCATATCTATTTTTAGCATATTGAAAATTTTAGGGTAGTGGATCGTAACCTGTTCCTCCCCATGGATGGCATTTTGAAATTCTTTTTAAAGCTAACCAAAATCCAACAAAGGGGCCTTTTAATTTAATAGCATCTATTGCGTAGTTGGAGCAAGTGGGATTGAATCTACAAGTACTAGGAAAGAAAGGAGAAATTAATTTTTGATACATCCATATGGGTGCAATCAAAATATATCCCAATATTCTTGCCATTATTTAATTCCTAATTTCTTTTTGAGATCTTTTGACAATACATCTTTGTGAACTTGAATATTTAAAGTTTTATACTTTACATATGGGAATGAGGCAAAGAAATAGCCATCTCTATCATTGCTTTCTCCCCAAGAGTTTTTAACTATAAAATACTTAGTCCCTTTTTGATCTTCTACCAAGCCAGTAACATGCATTCCATGATCATCCGTTGTCTCTTGATTATCGAATGCGATTTGTCTATCTTCTTGGGTAATATTTCTCTCTTTCACTGGGGAGACAAAAGCATTGCTAATTCTAACAGCACCAGCATCGTTAAATCTTTTACTATCCTTTCCAGATTTTTGGATGGTTGATTCATCTTCAGGTACAATTGCCAAAGCATCCCTATAGCCAAAACCTTTTTCTGAAACATCTGCTCCCCAACCAAAAGTATAGCCGCTCAAAATAGCTTGTTCCATTACATTCATGAACTCATCAAGAGGCAAATTGTAGCTAGACTGCATGGCCCAATTATCCTGAACCTCTAATACAAATTGACTGTAAAATGGATGGTGAGAAAATGAAGTAATGGAAATATAATCGTCCATATTTAGTCCTAAGGATTTTGAAAAAGATTTTGGATTGTATTGCTTTCCTTTGTAAGTAAAATTAAAATCTTTTATATCACTAGGTAGCTCCCCTAAATATGCATCGAGAATGCCTTCTATACCATTTTTCCAAACCGGAGTTAGTTTTCCATTCTGAGGTTTTTTAGCTAGTGCTTTAACAGCAGCATCTAATACTGCCTCCATTTCTGAATGCTTATGGGTTGTGCTTCCATAGTTCAAGCCTTGATATATTTCTTCTGGAACAATACCATATCTTTTAATAACCCATGGTATGTCGTGAAATGCTCCACCAGGACCAAAAGTAAAAGTACCATACATTCTCAGGTAATTTTCTGCTTTTCCTAAATAAGCATTTCTGGCAATAAACATTTCTGAAAGATTATGACGTTCGTTTTTTAATCTTATAATTTCCGATTCGAAAAATGATAAAGAAGAAAAACTCCAGCAAGTACTAGTTCTTCCTTGATCTTGGACATCTGTAGCTTCTAAATCTTTAAGCACTTTGAATTTATAATCGCTGCCAGTTCTATTGGTCTCAAATTTTTCTTGAGAAAAAACGCCTAAAGACATAAAGGAAATTGAAATAATTAAAAGGATTTTCATATTTATTTATTTTTATTATTGAATATTTTTAATGTTGAACCATCGTCAAATATTTGAATTTGTAAAGAATTTTTAGAACCCTCTCTACCCAAGACATCTACTTTTTTTATCAACTTTTTTTCTATTTTTAAATCACTAATTCCAACCAAGTTACTCTCTCCCAATTGTACATTTAAAACTGTAGGAGTTGCACTATAAATATCCACATTTATGGACTTACTTTCGTACCCTTGAGCGCTAAAATTGACTAAATAATTACCTGGACTTAAATATCTGTGGTAATTTCCCACTGGCAAATTTGAATAAACGTGAGAGCTGTCATAATCGTGGCCAAAAATCTCTACTCGAGCATTAAGTGGTTGTCCAGTTATAGAATCTGTTACTATTCCTCTAAGACCATTTAAAGACTCTTTAATATAATTAATTAAAGAAGCTTTATTTGAATTCCAGTAATTTGGCAAAGTAGAAGGATTTGGAACCTTAGTCGAGGAAAGTTCAATGGTAGATTCTCTACAACGTTTAAAATAATTCATAAAGTCTTGTCTTCCTCCGTCTACCTCATACCATACCCATCCATTAGTAATTCCATTATTTAGATCATTAAAATATCCCAAAGGGCCATATTGATGAACAGTATCTGAGTAGCTAGAACCAACATTTTGCCACCAAGAATCGTCTGCAGTTAAATTTGACCAGGTATCCCAAGGATAATTAAAAACTTCAGCTCCAGTGTGAAAATTACAGGACATACTAAAAGGAATGGAATCCGAAAGATTCATAAAAATTATTGTTTCTTCTTGCCATGGGTTTCCATCTGGATGATCGCCATCTACTGGGTCTGGATAATTCCTATTTAAATCAATCCAATTCGCATTGCCTCTAACCGCACCATTAACAGAAAGATCACTTACTGCAAATGCTCCATCTGGATTAGCTAAAGGGTTAATCCATAAATCTATTCCATCTACAATATTAGTGTAATTACCAATATTGTAGCCATTTAAAACTTCATCAATCAACCGCAACATTAAAACATAGCCAGTTAGCTCATTTCCATGCATAGAGGAAGTATATAAAAATGAAGGCTCGTTTTCAGGAATACCAACATTATTAGATATTTGAACTGCTAAAATTTTATGTCCTGAATTTAATGTTCCAAGATTATGAAGTTTGCAAATTGATGGAAAAGAATCGGCAAATGATTGCATCAGATTTTCGTATTCTTGGTAATTGGGATAAAAATTCCAAGAAGATCTAGAAGTGGTAGCCTCTAGTATTTGGATTTCGTTATTTAATATTTCAAATGGAATTTCTAAATCTAAAAAATCAATGAATTCTTTTTTATTAGCGTAAGCATAAATCTTTTGGGAATTTGATTTATGGTCTATAGAAATAATTTTACTAACGGTATTAATATTTTTTGGAGGGTCGAAAGAAAAATATTGTTCTCCTTTATTACTAAACAAAGAATCTACTAAACTGTTTTGAGAAAAAAAACTATTTACTCCAAAGAATAAACTAGAAATAAGGAAAATTTTATTTACAGTAAGAAGCTTCATATTTAATCAATTTTAAAGGTTGTCCCCCCCTTTGAATCTTTAAGTTGAATGCCAATTTCATCTAACTCAATTCTTATTTTATCTGATAATTTAAAATCCTTGTTTGCTCTTGCTTCCGATCTCATTTTAATTAGCAACTCTAACGTCTCTTCTAATTTTTCTTTGTATTGATTTGCAGCTTCATTAACATTTTGAAGGCCTAAAATTTCGAAGACAAATACATTCACAGAGCTAATAATAATGTCCAAGTCTTTTTTACTAATTGTAGAGCTACCATCTTTCACATGATTTATAAATTTTACCACTCTAAATAGTTCTGCAATTAAAATTGGAGAATTAAAATCATCATTCATAGCATTGTAACAATTCTCTTTCCAAGATTTAACATTAAAATCTGAAGTGCTTGAAGAGGGACTCAAAGTTTCTAAAATTCGGATACTTTCCATTAATTTATTATATCCTTTTTCTGAAGCCAATAATGCTTCATTTGAAAAGTCTAAAACACTACGATAATGTGCCTGAAGAATGAAAAACCTAACACAACCGGCAGAAAAATTTTTGCTTAAATGTTTGCTATTTCCAGTAAAGAAATCATTTGGTAAAATAAAATTTCCGGTAGATTTAGCCATTTTTTGACCATTTAAGGTGAGCATATTTGTATGCATCCAAGTATTAACTGGGCTGCTATCATTACAAATTTCAGCTTGAGCGATTTCACATTCATGATGAGGGAATTTCAAATCCATTCCTCCTCCGTGAATATCAAATTTTTTACCCAGATATTTAGTGCTCATTGCAGTACATTCCAAGTGCCAACCCGGAAAACCAATTCCCCAAGGTGATGGCCATCTCATTATATGTTGTGGCTCTGCACGTTTCCAAAGAGCAAAATCTTGTGGATTCTTCTTATCCGACTGACCATCTAGTAAACGAGTATTGTGTATTAAATCTTCGATTTTTCTTCCACTTAATATTCCATAGTTATTTTTTTGATTGTACTTTAAAACATCAAAATAAACTGACCCTTTAACTTCATAGGCAAAT
>CAYREL010000050.1:0-6622 GCA_964423275.1 uncultured Flavobacteriales bacterium
AAAATGCTCTAGGTAAAGGTTTAGGTGCATTATTAGAAAACGCAAAGACAGATATCACTTCCAAAGCTGGTAATGAGAACAATGCTCAAGCTGGTTTAACCTCAAGAATTCATATTGATAGTATTACTCCTAACCCATTCCAACCAAGAATAGATTTTGAAAAAGAATCTTTATTAGAATTAACAGATTCTATAAAAGAGCATGGAGTAATTCAACCAATAACTGTAAGAAAGATAGGAAGAGATAATTTTCAAATTATTTCAGGAGAAAGAAGATATCAGGCATGTAAAATTGCTAAAATAACTGAAATACCTTGTTACATCCGAATAGCAAACGATCAGGAAATGCTAGAAATGGCAATTGTTGAAAATATTCAAAGAAAAAATTTAAATGCAATTGAAATTGGTTTGAGTTACCAAAGGCTAATCGATGAATGCAATTTAACTCACGAACAACTTAGTATAAAATTAAGTAAGAATAGATCTACAATTTCAAACTTCTTAAGATTGTTAAAACTTCCTGTAGAGGTTCAAAAAGCACTTAGAGATTCTAAGATAACTATGGGACATGCTAGAGCTTTGTTGTCATTTAACAGTGAAGCTGAAATTTTATCTGCTTTTAAAAAAATTATTTCTGAAAGTCTCTCTGTTAGAGACGCAGAGAAAATGAATCAAAAAAAGAAGTTAAAAAATGATGAAAAAGTAATTTTAAGCAGGTATGAACTAAGAATGCAAAATAATATTTCTTTTCAATTGAAATCGGATGTGAAGATTAAGAAAAATACCAATGGCAAAGGTCAATTAGTTATCGCCTTTAATAATCAAGACCAGTTAAATGAAATACTTGACAACTTTGATCAATGATTAGAATCGTTCTATATCTACTGATTATTTCAAATTCTAATTGTTTTGCACAAACCAACGATACTCTAGACAAAGATAAGTTCACCTACCATTCTACCATACTTTCTAGTATTCTTCCTGGTAGCGGCCAAATACATAACAATAAAATAAAACCAGTAAACCTACGTAACAGATTATGGTGGAAATTGCCAATAATCTACGGTGGTTTGGGTACTGCTACTTATCTAATCCAATTTAATCATAAGGAATTTAGAATCATTAAAGATGAAAGACTAAGCAGACAAATTGGTAATACTGCTGTAAATTATATTAATTACTCTAGTGAACAGCTAAAATTAATTCAAAATGAATACAGGAGATTAAGAGATTTTTCAATAATATCATTTCTAGGTGTATACTTACTTCAAATTATTGATGCAAATGTAGAGGCACATCTCTTTTTGTTTGACATAAGTGACAACTTAAGCATTAATTTCAAACCCTTAAATCAAAATAATTTAGTTTCAAGCTATTGGGTTCCACAATTTTCTTTAAATTTTAAATTATAAATTATTTGACTTTTTTTAAATACGTTTTATTTTAATTATTAATTAGTTATATGGAAAAATATGATTTATGCATAATAGGAGCTGGCCCATCAGGATATGCTGCTGCAATGAGATCGGTAGACTTTGGAAAAAAAACTCTTTTAATTGAAAAAGATAAAGTTGGTGGAGCAGGACTTTATAATGGAGCTCTTTCTTCTAAAACTATGTGGGAATTGTCTGAAAAACTAAGAACGGTTAATGAAAGTATTAAATCTGTTGGTGGAAAAACCATTGACATGAGTTGGGAAGAAACTCAAAAGACATTAATGGACGCAACCTTTGATAGAAAATTTCAATACTCTTCTCATTTGAAACTTCTACAATCAAAAGCGCTTAAAAATATTTTTAAATATGAGCGTGGTCTTGGAACTTTCATAGATAATCACCACATTAAAATTCAAAAATCAAACGAGGAAAATAAAACCATTTATGCTGAAAATATAATAATTGCAACAGGAAGTAAACCAAGAACTATTCCAAATATAGATGTCGATGAAAAAATCATTATGACTAGCGATGGTGTAGATCATATGAAAAGCTTTCCAAAATCGATGGTAATTGTTGGAGCTGGAGTAATTGGTTGTGAATATGCTACCATATTTTCAAATTTTGGCAAGACCAAAGTATATTTAATAGATAGATCGGATAGAATACTTCCATTTGAAGATACTGACATTTCAGATATGATTAGTAAAAATCTAAAAGAAAAAGGGGTTACTATTCATAATAAGGCACAGTTGGAAAGACTAGAAGTAAAAGATGGAGAAGTAGAATATGAACTTTCCTATAAAGACGGAAAAAAAGAAGTTATAAGAGTAGAAAAAGCGTTACTATCCGTTGGAAGAAAGTTGTGTATTGATGGCTTGAAGATGGAAAATGCTGGGGTAACTCTAAGTAAAAGAGGAGTTCATATAGGAGATATAAATACACAAACTAACATTCCTAATATATATGTTGTTGGAGATGCAAGTGGACATATTTCATTAGTAAATGTAGGAGAATTGGAAGGCAGATATGCCGTGGAGAGAATGTTTTCTAAAAAGTACTATCCTTTAAACTATAAAAATATTTGCACTATCATGTTTCTTCAGCCCGAAGTTGCTTCTGTTGGAATAAATGAGAAAACATGTATTGAAGAAAATATACCAGTTAAGGTAGTAAAGCTAGATTACTCTTGTATTGCAAGAGCTATTGCAATGAGGAAGACAGAAGGGTTTTTTAAAATAATTGTAACTGATGATAAAAAAATGAAGATTTTAGGAATGAGAGCAGTTGGAGAACATGCTTCTAGTGCAATTCAAGGGGTTGGACTTCTAATGAAAATGGATAGAAATATTCACGAACTTGCAGAGATGGTACATCCTCACCCATCCATAATTGAAGGAATTCAAGAATGTGTAAGAATGCTGTTAAACAAGTCTATTTTTAAAGCCTCTATTTTTAAGGATAAACTTTCTTGTTACAGAAGAATTGGAGAATACGTAGAGGATCTTCAAAGACTATAATTTTTAATTAATCATTTACTTTTAATTTTCAACTTTGAAGAATATTCCATTACTTCTTTTTGTTATTATTTACTTGTGTTTCTTCTCATGTAAGAATGTGCAAAAAAGTATTTATGAAGAAGACAAAAAATCAGAAATTATTGATTCTGTTAAAATAAATTTCAAAGTTTTAGAAAATGACAACAGAAGTAAAAAAATCATTTCTTTTTTCAAAAGAAAATTTTCAAGGAATCAATTCAATGGAAATATTCTATTTGCTGAAAATGGAAATATAATTACTAAGAAAAGTTATGGATATTCCAATTTTAGGAAAAAAGAACTTCTTACTAAAGAACATTCATTTCAGTTGGCTTCTGTTTCTAAGCCATTTACTTCTATAGCTATTTTACAACTTATAGAAAACAATAAAATCAATTTAAAAGATACTATTCAAGAATTCTTTCCAGAATTTCCATACAATGGAATAACAATACATCAGCTACTTAGTCATAGGTCTGGAATGAGTCAATACACACATTTTTGTGATGCACCAGATAGTATTTGGCCAGATAAAAGTATTACTATAAACAACCAAAATGTTATAGATATTATTTCAAGAATAGTTCCACTAATAAATTACAAACCAGATCATAAATATTATTACTGTAATACCAATTATTTATTACTTGCTTCCATAGTAGAACAAGTATCTGGTCTAAGTTTTAAGCAATATGTAAAGAAATATATTTTTAATCCCTCAGGAATGTTTAACAGCACTATTTACGATCGTACAAATTTTGAGGAAATAGTTTTACCTGCTCAGGGTTATGAAAATAAAACTCCATGGGAGGATGTCTATTTAAATGGTGTGGTCGGCGATAAGGGAGTCTACTCTACGACAGAAGATCTACTAAAATTTGATAAAGCCCTAAAGGAAAATATTTTGATATCAGATTCCTTAAAAAAATTAGCTTTTAGCAAGATGAATTTAGATGAAAATGATAATAAAAATTACGGTTATGGATTTAGGTTAAAAGAGCATGAAAAATACGGAAAGATCGTGTACCATACCGGATGGTGGAAAGGATTTAGATCTTATTTTATAAAAGTAATGGATAAAAATCAAACGATTATTGTACTTAATAATGTCAAAAGAGGAAGATTTTTAAATATTGACAGACTAATTGAACTAATTAATTAGTCTAAAGAGTTAAGTGCTTTTAGGGAAGGGCTGTAATTATTGTCAATTTCAATTGCTTTGACATAACAACTCTTAGCTTTGAGTAGATCATTTTTAATCTGATAGCAGATTCCAATATTATGAATTGCTTGTACATAAAACGAATTTAAAGAAGTCGCTTTTTGATAATAAATAAGGGCTGAATCTAAAATTGAATTATTATTTGAAATATTGTATTCTCCCAAAAAGGTATTTCCTATATTAAAGTAGGTTTCTTCAAAATTTGAATCTATTTGAACAATGAATTTAAATGCTTTTCTTGCTTCAGCATAATTCTCATTGAAGTGGTAATAAAGACCTTTATTTCTACGTGCCTCTATACTAGATGAATTTATTTCAATTGCAGAGTTGTAATAATCAATTGCAATATCATTTCCTGTACTTTCGGATAACATTCCCATATGAATATAAGCATCGAAATAATTAGGATCAACTTCAATAGCCGTTTGATAAGAAGAAGATGCTAAATTGGAATTGCCTAAAAAATGGTAAATCATGCCTTTAATGAAATAGGCTTCTGCAATTCTTTTATCAATTTTCAAAACCTGATTTGCCAGTTTCATAGCTTCTTCTGTTTTTTTCTCAAAAAGAAAAATTTTGGCCCTTAATAATCTAGCTGAGATAATATCAGGATCTTCTTTTATACAATTATCTAAATATATTTTTGATTCATCAATCAAACTAATGTCTTGAGAGAAAACTGCAAGTTCGTATAAAATAGATGCTTTATGGTATTTTAAAAATGAAAGATCTGGAGTTATACTTAAAGCTCTATTTATATCCTCTAAGGCAGAGTTGAAATTTCTTTTATTTTGATGATAAAGGGCTCTTTTTAAATATACATTAGGACTCTTAGGATTATTAATTATTTCTTTATCAATTTCATAAAGTTCATTATTCGATTTGGAAATGATTTTGGCTGGTTCATTTTCAACTACTGGAATCTTCTCGTTGCTGTTAGCGTTACAACCAATAATAAAAAATGAAATGAAAAGTAATTTTTTCATGTTTAAAAAAAAGGGCCCAAAGGCCCTTATATATAAATTGAATCAACTATTTAATTGATCTATAATTTTGTTTTCTAGCTCTTCTGAAAGTTCTGGATTGTCTAATAGTATTTCTTTAACTGCGTCTCTACCTTGTCCTAGTTTAGTGTCTCCATAAGAATACCAGGAACCAGATTTGTTGATGATATTCATTTCTACCCCAAGGTCGATTATCTCTCCTGTTTTAGAAATTCCTTCACCATACATTATATCAAATTCTGCTTGCTGAAAAGGAGGAGCAACTTTATTTTTAACCACTTTTACTCTAGTTCTGTTTCCAATAATTTTGTCTGCATTTTTAATAGCGCTTGATCTTCTAATATCGATTCTTACAGAAGAATAAAACTTCAAGGCATTTCCACCCGTAGTAGTTTCTGGATTACCAAACATGACACCAATTTTTTCTCTAAGCTGGTTAATAAATATACAACAGGTATTGGCTTTACTTATAGAACCGGTTAACTTTCTTAGAGCTTTAGACATTAATCTTGCTTGGAGTCCCATTTGATTGTCTCCCATCTCCCCTTCAATCTCCGCTTTAGGAGTTAAAGCTGCAACAGAATCAATTACTAAAATATCAATAGCTCCCGACCTAATTAAATTATCGGCTATTTCTAGAGCTTGTTCCCCGTTATCAGGCTGAGAAATAAGAAGATTATCAATATCAACACCCAAATTTTTAGCATAAAACTGATCAAAAGCGTGTTCAGCATCAATAATAGCTGCAATCCCACCCTTTTTTTGAGCCTCTGCAACAGCATGGATTGCTAAAGTAGTTTTACCGGAAGATTCAGGTCCGTAAATCTCTACTACTCTACCTTTGGGTAAACCACCTATACCTAGTGCTCTATCTAAGGTAATAGATCCTGTTTTTATAACTTCTAATTTTTCTACAGGTTCGTCTCCCATTCTCATCACAGATCCCTTGCCATAAGACTTATCTAAACGGTCTAATGTAACTTGTAATGCTTTTAGTTTTTCTTTATTTATTTCTTCCATTTTGTATTAATTTTCTACTAATTTCACAATTAACTACATAAACATTTTACGTACTAATCTAGAGCCTCCATAATTTGTTGAAAATGATCGGCGGTTTTAACCTTTTCAAATAACTTTACAATTGTATTATTCTCAATAACAAAGGTTTTTCTTAAAATACCATCGTATTCCCTACCCATAAACTTTTTGAGTCCCCAACATTGATAAGCATTTATAACCGACTTATCAGTATCTGCGATTAATGAAAAAGGTAGTTCATATTTATCTATAAATTTTAAATGTTTGGCTGTATTATCTGCACTTACACCAATAACTTCAAAATCATTGTTTTTTAATTCCTTATAATTGTCTCTTAAATTACAAGCTTCTTTTGTACAGCCTGGAGTATCGTCTTTTGGATAAA
>CAYREL010000051.1:0-6568 GCA_964423275.1 uncultured Flavobacteriales bacterium
TTCAGCTGGAATAATTACGGGAATTTTAATTTTTAGTATTTAAAAATTTAATAAATAAAAAAATTAAAATAGTTTTAAAAATATACCTGTTAAATCTTTTTTTCTTTGGCTTAATAATCAATTCTTTAGCCCAAAACGATGAAGATTATATACAATTTAGTGGAGTTGTTATTGCAGAAGATAGTTTACAACCCGTACCTTATTGTAGCATAATAGATAACCAAACAAAACGAGGTACTATTTCAGATTATTTTGGATATTTTTCCTTTGTGGCTAAAAAGGGAGATACAATAATATTTAGTAGCATAGGCTACAAAAAATCTAGCTTTTCTATCCCCGATACCCTCACTACTAATAAATACTCATTAATTCATATAATGTATCAAGATACTATAATGCTAAATACAGTCGTTATATATCCCTGGCCTTCGAAAGAACAATTTGCAAAAGCATTTGTTGAAACCGATATACCCAATGATGATTATAAAAGAGCTATGAATAATCTTTCAAGAGAAAAACTTAATGAAAGAATGCAGTTTACACCAATGGATGGAGCACTTAATTTCAAATGGCAACAACAGCAAATTCAAAACAAGCTATATTATGCTGGTCAGTATGCACCTATAAGCTTGTTAAACCCCATTGCATGGGCACAATTTATTCAAGCATGGAAAAGAGGAGATTTTAAAAACAAAAAATGAATCTTTTTAAAAAATATAATTTTTTGTTTTTTGGTCTTATAATTTCAATAATAAGCCTTGGGCAGGAAAAAATCTTAATTAAAGGAAATATCAAAGATATTAATGGAAACCCTATCAGCAATGCAAATATTAAAGCAAGCACTAAGGATATTGAGAAACTAATAGGGACAGTATCGGACAAAAATGGTTTATTCAATATTTCGTTGAGTAATATCAAAACAACCATTGTAATAACCCATGTTAATTTCAAAAAAATAACTAAAACTATAAACCCTGAAAGAAATTCAACTTTAAATATTAAAATGAGAAATAAAGTTTTAAAAACTTTAGAAGTTGAATATAAAGATCCTGGTAGTTCTCCAACAGAAGTACTACCTACTATCAATGCATCTAATATTGCATTACCGAGTGGCAATATTGAAGGCTTACTTTCTTCGGTGGGTTTTGGGGTAAGACAGAACAATGAACTCTCTAGTGGTTTTAGTGTGAGAGGTGGAAACTTTGATGAAAATTTAATTTATGTAAACGGCATAGAAGTATATCGACCTTTTTTAGCTAGATCAGGACAACAAGAAGGACTAAGTTTTATAAATCCATCTATGGTAGAAAATATAACTTTTTCAGCTGGTGGTTTTGATGCGAAATATGGAGATAAGCTTTCAAGCGTATTGGATATTTCATACAAAGAACCAGTAGGTTTTGAAGCTAATCTATCTACTAGTCTTCTAGGCACCCAAATTCAATTTGGAGACAGACCAAATTCTCTAGTTAACTATAATATAGGATTTAGGTACAGAACCAACGCATATCTATTAGGAGCTTTAGATACCAAAGGGGAATACCAACCAAGATTTATGGATGTTCAAGGACTGGTTAATTTTAATATCAATGAAAAATTAAAGCTTTCTGTTTTTGGGACAACGGCAAATAATCTTTTTTCGGTGAAGCCAGAAAATAGACAAACGAACTTTGGAAACATTAATGAAGCTTTAAGATTTACCGTCTATTACGAAGGACAAGAGAATACTCAATATAAAACCTATATGGGAGCAGTAGCTCTTAAGCATCAAAAATCAGAGAATTTATCTTTAAACTATTTTATTTCAACATTTAATACAGATGAGACAGAATATTTTGATTTACTTGGAGAATATAGACTTGATGAGTTGGAGAGAGACTTGGGAAGCGATCAATATGGAGATATAGCTTACAACAGAGGCGTTGGAGCATTTCTAAACCACGCTAGGAATCAACTTAGAGCCAACGTAATCAACTTCTATCATAGAGGAAATTTCAACCAGGCAAATCAAAAAACATCTTGGGGAATAAAAGTCCAAAGTGAACAAGTTAGAAACACGATAAAAGAATGGAACTATCTTGATTCTGCAAGGTTCAACACTCCTAGAGAAGTGGATAGTATTGGATACCAAGACCCTTCTAATATTCCTTACCAGGAACTTCATTTAAGTAAATTTATCAAAGCAGATAATGAAATTGAATCTTCAAGGGTTACTGGATTTGTGCAACATAGATTTAAGTTCAATAGAAAAAAAAATATTCATTTAATATATAAGGAAGATAGTAATAGTAGTATCGATACAATATTTTCAACTCAAGATTATTTTACAGCTACTGTTGGTCTTAGAGCAAATTACTGGTCTTATAACAACCAGACAGTACTTTCCCCTAGAATAAATTTCAAATGGCGACCTGCTTTTTACAAATTTGAAAATCAAAAAATCTCAAGACAAAATATAACTTTTAGATTGGCTACTGGCTATTATTACCAACCTCCTTTTTATAGAGCTGCAAGAAATTTAAATGGAGAACTTAACCCTATGATAAGAGCACAAAAATCTATTCATTTAGTTGCGGGTGGTGATATAGTTTTCAATATGTGGGAAAGGAAATTTAAATTTGGATCAGAAATTTATTATAAATTTTTAGAAGATATTATACCATATGAAATTGAAAACGTTAGGGTTAATTACTATGGTGAAAATTTAGCTTCAGGATATGCTAGAGGAATAGACTTAAAAATAAATGGAGAGTTTGTTGAAGGTATTCAATCCTATGCTTCTTTAAGTTGGCTACAAACCAAAGAAGATATTAATAACGACTTTTACTATGAATATTTTAATCAAGAGGGAGAGAAAATTATACCCGGATATACAATAGATCAAAATATTGTCGATAGTACACGTTTTGAACCTGGACTAATTCCTAGGCCTACAGACCAACGACTTTCATTTTCTATGTTTTTTCAAGATCAAATGCCAAACGATTGGGATACAGAAAAAGTTAAGTGGAGTACAATGAAAGTAAATATTAATGTTTTAGTTGGCTCCAGACTCCCTTATGGACCACCAGGAAATCAGAGATTTTCAGACACCTTAAGATCTAGTTTTTATAAAAGAGTAGATATTGGATTTTCAAAAGATTTAATTAACAATGAAACTGATAAGTCAAAATTTAAAGAGAAGTCAATTTTAAATGGTATTGAATCAATGTGGATTGCATTTGAGGTTTTTAATTTATTAGATATATCCAACACTACCAACTATACTTGGATAAGAGATGTTAGTGGAAGACAATATTCTATTCCTAGTTTTTTAACATCTAGAAGATTAAATCTTAAATTAGTGGCAAGATTTTAGTAAATGGGTAAATTAAGTTCGTTAATATTAAATGGTGACAAGGTTAATAAAAAGTTAGAAAGAATAGCTTTTCAAATCATTGAAGAGTACCATAATGAAAAAGAATTATTTATTGTTGGAATATCTAAAAATGGATTTTTATTGGCTAAAAAATTAAAAGTCTTAATTGAGAACAACAACTTGATATCAGAAATAAAACTAATTGAACTGAAAATAAATAAAAAACAACCATTAAAAAGTAAAGTTGTTTTAAATCCTGAAACTTCTTTCAATAACAAAAAAATAATTTTAATTGACGATGTATTAAACTCAGGAAAAACTTTAATGCATGCAGCAGCATTCTTACTAAGTCAAGACATTAAGAAAATGAATACAGTTGTTTTAGTTGATAGAAGACACCGAAACTTTCCTATAAAAGCAGATTGGGTTGGTTTAACACTCTCTACCACTGTTCAAGAACATATCAATGTTGAAATTTCAAAAGATGAAATAACCGTTTTTCTTGAATAAAGGCAATTATTTATTTCTTAATAGTAGAAACGAAAATCTGAAACCAAATAATTGAAAAAGTATTGGTTATAAGATAATATTTCTATAAGTAAGAAACTCGTCCGTCTTCAACATGATAAATAGCACCAACTATCTTAATCTTCCCTTCATTTTCTAAATCTGATAATATTGAACTATTCTCTCTAATTTCTTTAATAGATTGATGCACATTTGCTTTAGTAACCTCTTCTACTTCAACTTCTCCATTTCTTTCTTGAACATTAGCAATAGCTGGTTTAACTTTACTTAGTAGTGCTGTAATATTACCTAACTCTACGCCCTTACAAGCAGATGTTACAGCACCACACTTCGTATGTCCTAAAACCAAAATAGCTTTTGAACCAGCAACTCCACAAGCATATTCTATAGAACCTAAAATATCTTCGTTGATTATATTTCCTGCTACTCTTGCACTAAAAATATCTCCAATACCCTGGTCTAAAACTAATTCTACTGGAACTCTGGAGTCTATACAACTAAGTACTACGGCATAAGGGAATTGCCCACCACTTGTCTGGCTAACTTGGAGATGTAAATCTCTATCCTGTTCATTTTTATTTAAAAATCTTTGATTTCCTTCTTTAAGCATTTCAACTGCTCTAGTAGATGAAATACTATCTTGAACTTCTTTTGTTATTGTTGACATAATATTTATTTTAAGTTAATTTACTTTAAAAAAATTTATCATTTTTTAAATTTTTGTTAAAAAATCAATGGTATCTACACCATCGGCATAATCCCAAAGTTCTGGTTTTTGGGCGTTACCTAATGGAATCCCTCCTTCTCCTACCCTACACTGAATTTCATTAGACAAATTATTTAATTCTTTTTCTAAGGTTTCTAAGCTAGAGTAATATTCAAAATTTACAACGCTTATTGGTGAAAATAATGATTTGTCTTCTTTCAAAATTAAAAATCCGTTGTCAAAAAACAACTTTTTTCCCAATAAAAAAATTGATCTATTGTAATCATAGTTGTTCATGTACTTATTATGATTTATTAAATCTTTGTAATCATAAACACTATTATATATCCTGTCGATACTAAAATTTTCAGGTAAATACAATTTAGTTACAGATCTACAACCTAGGCCATAGTACTGCAACATATCATGAGAAAGACTCTTTAATTCATGGTCTGTAATTTCAGAATGAATAACAGCAATAGATGTCCGATTTCTTCTAAAAATATGAGGAAATTTACCAAAATAATATTCAAAATATCTGTTGCTATTGTTACTTCCAGTTGCAATTACAGAGTTATAATTATCTGGCTTTTCATCGCAAATCTTAATTCTGTCTTGAAGTTCAGAATCAAATAAATAAAGAATATTTAAAATTGCTGGAATTAGAATATTGTCATTTTTAGAAAGCTTTACCTGCGTATTTAAGTTTAGTAAAATACAGCATACAATATCATGAAGTCCTACCAATGGCAAATTTCCAGCGCATATAATAAGAACGTTTTTACTTATAGAAGTTGGAATTTCATATTTGCTTATCCATTTATCTATATTGTGTTCGCTTAGGTTTTTGGCCCAAGACTCAAGAGACAAGCGAATCATTTTTCTAGAAAACCAAGCATTGTTTAATTGCGCTTTTTCTATAGATAATTGGAAATTATCAAACTCTCTTTGGTCTACTCCAGACTGAAACCCCGGCCAAGAATCAGAATCTAAAAAACTCCTTAGAAATTTACCCAATTGTGTTAAGGAAGCTTTTTTGTAAACGTTTTTAGGTTTTACCATTAACATGTTATATTTGTACAAAATTAACAACCATTATCAAATGGCAATTAAAATAACAGACGAATGTATTAATTGTGGTGCTTGTGAACCAGAATGTCCAAATACTGCTATTTATGAAGGAGGTGCGGAATGGAAGTTTTCTGACGGCACTTCCCTTAAAGGTAATTACACTGGAAAAAATTCTGGACTTCAAGTTGATGCAACTAAAGAAAACGAACCAGTCGAAATGGATGTTTACTTTATTGTCACTGATAAATGCACAGAATGTGTTGGATTTCATGACGAACCCCAGTGCGCTGCTGTCTGCCCGGTAGATTGTTGTGTTCCAGATGAAGATTTCGTTGAAGAAAGAAACTCTTTATTAGAAAAAAAGGATAGCCTTCACATTTCCTAGTACCTACATTTTTATTAAATTTATTTTATGTTAAAATGGAAATTTTGTTTTTGTTTTTTGTTAGTTTTTAGTGCTTTCCTCTCTCAAACTCTTCATGATTATGAACTGAAACTAATTACTAAGCTTGAAAATGTTCATTTTGAGAAAAACTATGACAAAACAATGCAATTAAATGAGGATTTTAAAATTGCTTTAGAAGAAGCTATATCCAATAGTGAAATCTTCAATTATCCACTGGACAGTCTTTCAAAATTTATGAGTACAGAAATATCTCCGGATGGTAATTTCAGGATTTTTAATTGGAATATTGAATTATCCAACCAGAGACAATATTATGAATGCTGGATATTAATGAAGAATCTTACCATCCTAAAATTAAATGATTTTAAAAATGAAATTCCTGAAATTGAATATGCTTCATTAGATGCGAATTCTTGGTTTGGAGCATTATATTACTCAATAATTCCAAAAGAAATAAAAAATAAAACAGTCTATACACTTTTAGGATGGGATGGAAATA
>CAYREL010000052.1:0-6530 GCA_964423275.1 uncultured Flavobacteriales bacterium
CAATCTACGATATAAAATCCTTTGGGTAAAAAAAGTAATTCAATTTCTATATGTTTTTGATTATCAAATCTATCGTTGTAAATAATTTTCCCCGTCAAATCATAGATGTTTATATTCAAATCCTCTTTTTTTTGGAAATCTAATACTAAATTCTTGTTTGAATTCAAAAACTTTATATTGGTAGTTTTATTTTTAGAAGTTAATATAGACAAAGGGGGATTCATTGAAAACATTAGAGATACTGGTAGATGATCACTCATATAAAAAAGAGCTCTGGCTATATCTTGGGTTACTTGTGAATTATTGGTGCTGTTTATAGATTGATTGAAATAACTACCATCTTGACCATCTGCAATATAAGTATTGGCTATGTATTCTATGCCTGAACTTCCATCCACAACATCATTGGATGTAAAAATAATATCAAACCTATCGTCCATTCCACCATATGCTCCACCAGCATAACCACCTGTTGCAGACCTTGTACTTTGAGTATGTACATTCTTATAAAAACTGTTATTATGCCAATTCCCCATTTGGTTAATAGGATCTATTAAGTCTAAGCCTTGCCCGTAAAGAATTTCTTGACAAGCTGGTTCGGTATGGTAATAAAAATTGAAATCCCCACCAACAATCAATCTTTCATACCTATTATTATTTACTAAAAACTGCTTAAAGGTCTCAGCCTCTTGCCTTCTAAGTTCTTCATTAGTAGAACTGCTTCCGGCTTTTAAATGAATAGAATAGATGTATATAAAGCTGGTATCGTTAACAACACCTAATTGATTTTTATAATAAAGAACATATTCACTAATATCTCTAAGCTGGGTTGGAATTTGTTGCTGAGAATAAAGTTCAAATTTATTTTGATCATAAAAAAGCAAGTTGTCTGTATCTGGACCATTAAAATACAATGCACTTTGAAAATCATTGCTCGATCCAGAATTTAAAACATTGTTTTTTATTAAAGCTCCACCATTAAATGAGGTGAGCTCGTTAACCACAAAAATATCTGGCTGAATAAAATCTAAAATCTTTTTTAAAGTATCTACTCTATCTTGTTGAGAAGATGGGAAATTTAAAAGGTTGTAATAAGTGATTTTTAAGGAATCTTGAGCAAAAAAATAAGTGAGAGAAATAGCAAAAAAAAACGTTAGTAAAAACCTCATGAAGCCTTCTTAACTAAGAACATATAAACCGGGAAATGGTCACTATATCCTCCTAAAAAACTAGAACCACCATAAGTCCTAAAAGGGTATCCTTTGTAATTGCCGCTTGGATTTTTTAAGAATGATTTATTGTAAACTACTGACTTATAATAACTAAAAGAATTATACATATTATCAGAATCTATTTCCGATGGATTTACAATTAAAGATGGTGTTAATATAAATTGATCAAATAAATTCCACTGATCTCTGTAAGCTAAAGTTCCTATTCCTTTTTTGTAATGATCGTACATGGTATTATACATTTGATTGTTTCTTAAAAGTGTAGATCCGTTTGCATGCAAAAAATCTTTAATACTAGGTGATATAGGATCGTCATTAAAATCGCCCATTACAATCACCTTTGCTTTTTTATCTATTTGCTTAAGAGAATCTACAATAGATTTGGTCAACTTAGCAGCTTCTATGCGTTTGGGTCTACTTTTCGCCTCACCTCCCCTTCTCGATGGCCAATGAATCACAATAAAGTGTATTTCTTCTCCTAACAATTTACCAGAAACTACCAATTGGTCTCTAGATCTGAACCTATTGTTACCAGAAATTTTAAATTTAACAGATTTACTAGAAGTTACCTTGAAATGTAAGGGGTCGTAAATTAATGCACAGTCAATTCCTCTAGCATCTGGCCCTTCGTGGTGCACAATTTTATAGTTCTTGTCAGCAATTGAAGGTTGACTTACTAAATCTTCTAAAACCAATCTGTTTTCAATTTCACAAACACCAATTATACTTGCACCAAGTGGAGTTACTTCTTTACCAAGAGTGTCTATAACAAAAGCCATATTTTTTAGCTTGAGAAGATATTTAGCGGTATTGAAGTTTTTAGACCCAAAAGGGGTGAAATCCTCTTGCAAAATCTTGTTGGTATCAGGATCTACTATGGTATCAAAAAGATTTTCTAAATTATAAAATGCTATACATTCTAAATTTAGCTCAAGAGACTTTCTGTCTTGAGAATATCCCACTTTTAGGAAAAGAAAAAATGTTAAAAAAATTAGATGGACTTTCAAGTTGAGAAATAATTTAAGTTACTTTTGACTAAAAGTAAACAACTTAATTTAATTTCAATACTTTAGGACAAATGATTCTTAATTACTTCCAATCTCGTTTTATTTTTCCTTTTTTACTAATATTTTACTTTACAGGTTTTAAAGGCCAAACAGATTCGTCATTTGTTCTAGACACTGTTAAAAACATAATTCCTGTTTTTACTACCACGGTAGATTTACTTGACAATGAATTACAATCTCAAGATATAAGCGGTTTATTGCAATCTTCAAGAGATGTTTATGTTAATCAAGCAGGATTTAATTTCAGTGCAGCTAGATATAGATTGAGAGGTTATAGCTCTGAAAATACTCGACTTTTTATCAATGGAATTCCAGTTAACGATCCAGAAAATGGATGGACAATATGGAGTTATTGGGGAGGACTAAACGATGTAACTAGATATCCTGAAACAAGTTTTGGAATAAATAACTCGGCTGCAAATTTTGGAAGTATTGGAGCGTATTCTTATATGTCTGCACTTCCATCTGTGAAAAGAACTGGGACTAGAGTCTCTTATGCTTCAACCAACAGGTCTTATAGAAATAGAGCAATGTATACTTATAATTCTGGTCTTAATAATAATGGCTGGGGATTTTTAATAAGTGGTTCTTCTAGATGGTCTGATGAAGGTTATGTTCCCGGATCATATTATAGTTCAGGAAGTTATTTGTTATCTATAGAAAAGAAATTTAATGAAAACCATACTTTAAACTTCATGGCTTTTGGAGCTCCAACCGTACAAGGAAGACAAGGTATTGCAGTTCAAGAAACTTATGATTTAACAGGAAATCCTTTTTACAATCCTTACTGGGGCTATCAAACTCAAAGTGATGGAAGCCTTAAAAAGAGAAATGCAAGAAGTAGAGACAATCATAAACCATATATGACCTTGGGTCATTACTGGAAAGTTTCAGAAAAATTAAATATACAATCTAACTTTTATGCCATTACAGGAAAAACAAGTAACACGAATTTAAACTGGGTAGATGCAAATGATCCAAGACCAGACTATTACAAGTATTTACCAAGTTATTTTGTGAACGATCAAGGAACACTTTCTGGAAATCAAATTATTGAAAACCAAGAACAGTACGACAATATTTCTCAACAGTGGCAGCAAAACAATCCGGACTATACACAGTTGAATTGGGATTTAATGTACAATGCCAACTATAATAATTTATACACTCAAAATAATATTGGAAATATAGATTCCTCCTTTACCGGAAAAAGGTCTAAATACATTGTGGAAGAATATAGATTAGATCCAAGACATTATGGATTTAATACTTTTGGAAAGTATGATTTCAATGAAAATAGCAGTTTAAATTTCGGGCTAAACATCAGTAATTATACAAGTAGAAACTACCGTAAAATAAATGATCTTTTAGGAGGAGATTTTTGGGTGGATATTGACCAGTTTGCTCTAAGAGATTTTAACGACCCTGCCCTTGCACAGAACGATCTTCAAAACATTAATAATATTGTTGGTAATGGAGATGTCTTTGGATACAATTACGACATTCATGTAAACAAAAATGAATTATTTGGCACCTATAGCTACAACAAAAAAAGAATAGAATCCTTTATTGGTCTAAATGCATCTACCACAACATTTTGGAGAAATGGGAAAATGCAAAACGGAAGATTTCCAGAAAGTTCCTTAGGAAGTTCTGAAAAACAAAACTTTTACAACTATGGTGTGAAATTTGGCTTTCTTTATAAAGTTACCGGAAGACATTTATTGTCATTCAATGGAATGTATAAAACGGAAGCTCCTTATGTTAGAAATGCCTATGTATCTCCAAGAACAAGAGACCAATTGGTTCCTAATTTAAGTTCTACAGAAATAATATCAGCAGACTTAAACTATAATATAAGATTGCCGTTTCTAAAAGCACGATTGACTGGTTTTTATACCCAAATAAATGACCAGACTTGGGCTAGGTCTTTTTACCATGATGAGTATAGAACTTTTGTAAATTATATGATGACCAATGTAGATCAAATTTTTATGGGAATTGAACTAGGATTTGAAAGCAATATTACCTCTACCGTTCAATTAACAGGTGCATTTACAATTGGAGATTATTTATACAATTCTAGGCCAGTTGCTACCATTACAAGAGACAATTCCCAAGAATTAATTGCACTCGACAAGGTAGTATATCTTCAAAATTTTAAAATTGGGGGAATGCCTCAACAAGCTTCTTCTTTAGGACTTAAATACAACGCTCCAAAATACTGGTATGCTGGAGTTAATTTCAATTATTTTAGAGATATTTATCTTTCACCAAATCCTGATAGAAGAACAGCAGAAGCAATTAGCGCATACGGATCTGAGTATCCATATAGAGAGGAAATAATTAACCAAACCAAACTTGAAAATGGAAATGCAATGAACTTATTTTGTGGGAAAAGCTGGAAAATTTATAAAAACGATAGTTATTTAAGATTGGGTCTTAATGTCAACAATTTATTAGATAATACTTCTTTCAAAACTGGAGGGTTTGAACAACTTAGATACGACGCCTCCAATATTCAACGGTTCCCCAACAAATATGGCTACATGTATGGGAGAACCTATTTCCTAATGTTAAGTTATTTATTTTAAAGATGAAAAAAATTCAAAATTTATTACTAATTATATCTGTTACCTTACTGTGCTTTTCATGCAACAAACAATACGATGATCCACCTGTTAACCAAGTTCCTATAGGCGATATTATTTTAATAAGTGACCTTAAAGATATGTTCACTGGATCAGTTACTCTTATTGATAGCAACTACAGTATTTTTGGTAATATAACTTCAGAAGAAACTAATGGTAATTTTTACAAAGAAATTTTTATGCAAGATTTAAGTGGTGCTATCAAACTAAAATTAAAATCATCTGGTGGCCTATATATTGGAGATAGTATAAGAATTAATATTCAGAATGTATCTATGAGTGAATATGGAGATTTAATTCAACTAGAAAATATTGATGTAGATCAACAAGTAGTAAAAATTGCAACAGAAAAATTTATTGAACCATATGAAGCTACTATAAACCAACTTAGTCTTTCTGAAGACCAGAGTCGGTTAGTTAAATTAAACGATGTTGAATTTACAGAGCTAGGAATGACCTATGCAGATGCAATTAATTTAAGTACAGGATCAAGAATTCTTTCAGACTGTAACGGAAATACTGTTTCAGTTAGAACAAGTGGATACGCAAATTTTGCAAGCGATACTTTACCTACTGGAAAGGGTTCTGTTACTGGAATATTTACTATTTATAATTCCGAAAAACAATTTGTTATAAGAGATATTAATGAAGTACAATTAGATTCTTCTCGATGTAATGGCTCTTCAGGCGGTGGAGGAGGAAGTGGAGGAGATTATCTATATAAAGACTTTGACGATGGTTCTTTAACGTCCGGAGGATGGAAAACTTTTTGGAGTGGCACTAATCCAAATTTGGGTGAATGGGAAATTTTATTTGGAAATATTGCTAAAGCGAGTAATTATTCGAATTTTAATAATTATGCTTGTGAAAGTTGGTTAGTCTCTCCGAATATTGACCTAAGTAATGCTACTGCTCCCTACTTAATTTTTGACAATGACACCAGATATAATGGGCCACAATTGGAACTTTATATATCGTCAAATTATGATGGAGTTAGTAATCCTGATGTACAGGGAAATTGGTTTGAACTAACTAGCTTTGTACCTAATTGGGATCCCGATTCTAATGACTGGGGATTTGTTTCTAGCGGAAATATAGATATAACTCAATTTATTTCCTCTTCAGTTACAATAGCATATAAATATGTAGGAACCAGTTCTAATGGAGCGACATGGGAAGTTGATAATATTATAATAACAGAATAATATTATTCTAGTAATTCATTAGAATTTTCTTTGGATCTTTTCCTTGAAACACCATCTCTTCTGGATTTTCTAGTACTTCTTTAACTTTTACCAAAAAACCAACGCTATCTTTTCCATCTATAATTCTATGGTCGTAAGATAGAGCAACATACATTATTGGCCTTATCTCTACTTTCCCATCAATTGCTACTGGTCTTTGAACAATATTGTGCATTCCTAAAATTGCAGACTGAGGAGGATTAATAATTGGTGTGCTAAGCATAGACCCAAATACACCGCCATTAGTAATAGTAAAAGTTCCACCAGTAATTTCTTCAATTGAAATTTTACCATCTCTAGCCTTAATTGCTAGTTCTTTAATTTTAGATTCTATTT
>CAYREL010000053.1:0-6481 GCA_964423275.1 uncultured Flavobacteriales bacterium
GAATTTGTAGAAGGACTTGAAAGGTTGTCTCGGATTGGACCTTGTGTATCAATTTTTGGTTCTGCGAGAACAAATCTAGATAGCAAATATTACTCACTGGCAGAAGAATTAGCTTTTCAACTTACCCAAAAAAAATTCGGAGTCATAACAGGTGGTGGTCCTGGAATTATGGAAGCTGGTAATAAAGGAGCAAAAAGAGGGGGTGGAAAGTCGGTTGGTTTAAATATCTTACTTCCATTCGAACAAGAACCTAACATGTATATTGATAAAGACAAAATTATAAACTTTGATTACTTTTTTGTCAGAAAGGTTATGTTTATGAAATATGCCCAAGGTTTTATCGTACTCCCTGGAGGATATGGAACTTTAGACGAAATGTTTGAAGCACTAACGCTTATTCAAACAAAAAAATCTGGAAAATTTCCAGTTATTCTAGTAGGAAAGAAGTTCTGGACAGGGTTAATAGATTGGATCAAAGAAATTTTACTAGATGAGGAGAAAAATATAGATTCTGAGGATTTAGATTTGATTAAAATTGTTGACAGCCCAGAAGAAGCCGTAAGACAAATTGATGAATTTTATAACAAATATCATTTAAAACCTAATTTTTAATTATCAGAGCATTAATTTTTATATCATTAATTTTACTTCTTAAAAATCATTATTCTCAGGATTTTCTTAACTATAATCCTCTTCCCAAAAATTCCATTGGATTAAACTATGCAACTAACACATTTTATGGGGATATAGAGCATGAAACGAAACCAAGTTTATTTATTAATAACAGACCTAGTGTAGGGCTTTATTATGAAAGAAATTTTTTTTCCAATTTTTCAACTTCTTTAAATATAAATTGGGGACAATTGTCCACCAATAATACTACTCAAAATTTCCAATCTGCTATATTTTTTGCAAGTATTGAAAACATTATTTATTTAAAGAAAATAAAATCTAATGAAAATAAAATTATTCCATTTATTACTTTGGGGTTAGGAGGATTAGTTTTTAAATCTTACTCTGACATTCTAGACCAGGATGGTAATTATTACAATTACTGGGAAGATGGAAGTATTAGAGACATTCCTCAAATAGATTCCTTGTCAAATTCAGCTAATTTCCTATCAAGAGATTATGAATATGAAACCCCAGTCAGTAGTGACTCTGTCAATTTTGGCAATTTACATATTCCTGCATCGATTGGATTTCTATGGAAATTTAAAAATGTTTTTAATGCAAAAATATTTTTTACCTATAATCAACTATTTACAGATTGGATAGATAATATTTCTAATGGAATAAATGATAAATTTATTTCTATTGGGGTAGCTGTAAGTATCTATTTCTCAAGAGATGGAGTAAATTATAAAAAAGATAAAAAACAATTTATAAATATTTTTGAGAACCTAGATTCTGATTTTGATGGTATAAAAGATCACGACGACAAATGTCAAAAAACTCCAAAAAATGTATCTATTTTACCAACTGGCTGTCCAATCGATAGTGACTTTGACGGAATCCCGGATTTTAAAGATTTAGAACCAAATTCAAAATCAATACTATTTATAGATGATTCTGGAAGATCCATAAAAAGTTATCGAGACTATGAAATTGAATTAAAATTTGACACAATAATTCCTATTAGAGTCGATGAGTTTTAAAATTTAAAATTTCTTAAAACCAAACTTATTCGTTCCCTTTTCAACAACTTCGTATTGAAAAAAGAAAACTAACTCTTTCAAATAACAGGGAATCAAAGGTAGATTTGGTACAAAGAAGTAAAATATGTCTAAAGCCATACTCATCTTTATTAATATTATTGGATTTTTAATATTTACAATTCTAAATATAAATGATGTGGTTATTACCCACACTGCACCAAAAGAGATACCAATTGGTCAAGAAGTAGAAGTTAATTTAATTATTAACAAAAATAACTTCTCCGGTCCAGGAAGGTTGAGACTAGACCTATCCCAAGCAGATGGAATATCTGTAAAAGAGAATATGAGCGATGGATCTTCATTTACCTTTAAAGAAAATGAAGTGTTATTTATTTGGTATGACTTACCAAGTGAAAAAAGCATCGTAATATCCTACACAATAACTGCCCAAGAAAATATTGCTGGAATGAAAAAAATAACTGGAGATTTTTCATTTATTAGCGACAATGAAAGAAAGCAATTGGAGTTGCCCGCATTAATTTTTAATGTAAATCCTGAACTTGTTGCAGAAGAAAATATTAAAGAGAATAATTCATCAACAAGTTCTATTAGAACTATTGAAAAGTTAGAAAACGAATACATAATTTCGGTCAAAACAACCATTGACAACCAGAAAGGATTTGCAAGAATAAAAGAAAAACTTCCCATGAACTTTAATGCAGAAGAAATTGAAACTGCTGGGAGTATTTTTAAAAATACAGATGGTTATGCTAAATTTATATGGACAAACTTACCAGATTCTATCAACGAAATAATAGTGAAATATAAAATAACTAATAATGTAGGACTAGACACCAATTTTAAAATATCAGGGGTTTTCTCTTCTGAAAAATTAATTAGTGAAGGTTATAATAGTGGAATTGAGATTCCTGAAACAGAATATGTGCCATTCAAAGAAATAATTGTAAATACTGAAATAGACTCTATCGAAGCCGACATTACTGTTCAAGAAGATATAAAGCAAGATACTTTATTAGAACTAGCTAGAAATAATGAATTAAATACTGAAGAAAATATAGTTATTTCCAAAGATACTGAGGAAGTTATAAACGAAACCATTTCTCGAGTAGTTTCAGATAGTACAATAGATAGTTTTAAAAATGAAATTGAAGAGGAAGAATTAAAAGAAGAAATAGTAGAGGAGAAAAAGGAGGAAGTTATAAAAAATATAATTTCAACAAAAAAGGTTAATAACAATGTAGATTATAAAGTCCAAATACTAGCTGGACACAGAATAATTAGTGAAAAGCAAGTATCTAATCAATTTAATTATAGTGATGGATATGCTCTTGAAACCCATAATGGCTGGATAAAATATACAGTAGGTACTAATTCTAAATATAGTGATGCTAGAGATTCAAGAAATGAATTGAAAAACTATAATTTCCCAGGACCATTTGTAACAGCCTATAATTACGGAGAGAGGATATCGGTTCAAGAAGCACTTATCCTGACAAGTCAAAACTGGGTGCCTTAATAAATTAAGTTAAAATCGACCTATCTTTTTGGTCTAGCTTCATCGGAAACAGAAACTTTTTTCCTGCCTTTTCTTCTACGAGCATTCAAAATTTTTCTACCATTTTTAGTAGCCATTCTAGATCTAAAACCGTGTTTGTTTTTTCTTTTTCTGTTGGATGGCTGAAATGTTCTTTTACTCATTATTTAAAGTTTAAGGCTCGCAAAAATAAAAGATTTTTGGTGGAAACAAAAATATTACCTTGTTATATTTTAAAATAGTTATGATAAATAAAATATTAAGAGTCTTTCTTTTGGAGAAATATACCTAAATCTACGTTGTATAACATATAATATTATTAATTTCACTGTACAAATTACTTAAAAGATGGAACGTTCTTATCTAGACTTCGAAAAGCCAATTGAAGAAATTAACAATCAAATAGCTCAAACTATAGAAATTGGAGACAAAGGGCAAGTAGATATTAATTCTACTTTAAAAGAATTGGAGATTAAATTATCCATCACTACAAAGAAAATTTTTGAAGATTTAAATCCTTGGCAAAAAGTACAATTAAGTAGACATCCAGACAGACCGTACACTTTAGATTATATAAAGGCTATCACTAACGAAAATTTTCTAGAATTACATGGTGATAGAAACGTAAAAGATGACAAAGCCATGGTTGGAGGATTTGGAGAGATTGATGGAAAGACCTACATGATAATAGGTCAACAAAAGGGAAGAAATACAAAACAAAGAAAATATAGGAATTTTGGAATGGCTAATCCTGAGGGATACAGAAAAGCATTGAGACTGATGAAATTAGCCGAAAAGTTTAACAAGCCTGTAGTTACTCTTATCGATACACCTGGAGCTTATCCAGGTCTTGAAGCGGAGGAAAGAGGACAAGGTGAAGCAATAGCTAGAAATTTATATGAAATGATGCTTCTCAAAGTGCCTGTAATATGTATAATTATTGGAGAAGGAGCTTCTGGAGGTGCACTTGGAATTGGTATTGGAGACAAAGTTATAATGCTGGAAAACACCTGGTATTCAGTTATTTCACCAGAATCTTGTTCTTCTATACTTTGGAGAAGTTGGGATTACAAAGAAAATGCAGCAAGCGCACTAAAACTTACCGGTAAGGACATGCTCAAAAATAAATTAATTGATGGGATAATAAAAGAACCAGTAGGAGGAGCACATGCCGAACCAGAAAAAATGTTCAAAAAATTAAAGATTGAAATCAAAAAAAATATTGAAGATCTTGAAAAATTAAGTTCTGAACAAAGAATTGAATTACGAACTGAAAAGTTCAGTAATATGGGCAATTAACTACTTATTATAAACAGGAATAAAATTTCTTATCGAATCCCCATAATTAGACAGATAATTTAGATTTCCATTACCACTATAGGTCCATAGTTCAGTTCCCACAGTTAAATAAACAAAACTATCCATTTCGCTAGGAATTATTTTACTAGGCTTTATATTTGAACTAATTGAATTTAGAGTATTTAAGTTAAAATCATATTTAAATAGGCCGTTAGAGGAACTAAATATTAAATAATTATCCAATAATATTGCATCGTAAATTATGGAATTTGGAAGCTCTAAATCTGTATAAATTTGATTCAAGTTTTCATAGTAAATACTTATTCGAGATTCATTTAAAAACTGTGAAAATATAGCATACTCATTATTTGAAACAGAGATAATTTTAACTATTTCACCATTTATTTCTACCCTTTGCTTTTCAATTCCTGATTGTCTAAAATAAACTACCAAATCTCTATTTAAAAAACTAGAAGAACTCTCGACTAAAACAATATTCTCTTGAAAATTAAATTTACCAAACCATTCTTGAGGATTCGAATAAATGGTATTAATTATATTTCCATTCTTATTGTAAGAGTTTATTCTGCCGTCTCCTAAAACTAAGTGGGATTGATTCCCATCCTCCGACTTAGATCCATCAATAAATAATGGATAATTTGAAAATACTACTGGTACATTCCATAGATTGGTGAAATTATTCAAATCAAAGAAATCACCATCTTGATCAGTTCCTACAAAAAGGTTTTGAGATCTTGAATTCCCTATGGATAGCAAATGGTTTCCTAGTAATTGTTTAACCAATTGCGAATTCCCTATGGTGTCTTGCTGGTAAATAAAAGTGTGGTTGGCATTACTGGTTATATAAATTAATGATTCAAGAGTTTTAGGGATTTCACTTAAATAAATAGTAATATATTCTGAAGTGAAATTTCCAAACTCATCATAAGCTTTAATATTTATAAAATAATTTCCACTTAAAAGCAATAGATCTTCTACAATAAAAGAAAGATCATATTTAAAATAAGAACTGTCCGCATTAAGATCAAAACCTTGGACAATAGTAGCAGAATTTTCAGAAACAAGGTTTACCTCTACTCTATCTACCTTTTCGTTGTCTATAACATATCCTGAAACTTTAATATCGCAAGGCAATTGATAAGACTCATTAGACAAAGGACTTTGTACATGTAAATCTGGAGGATTGTCGTCTTTCTTAGTGCAACTACAATAAGGCAGGATAAAAGAGAAAAATATTAAGATTTTAACTTTGTAGTTTACTAACATTTGTTAATAAAGTTATTTGATAATTTTTAAAGCATCAAAATCAAATGGATAATCTTTAATAGTTTACATTTGTTTCAATGGAAAATCGAGTTGAAATACCAAAAAGATCTACACTTAAAACAATTACTAGACCACAAGACCTTTCTGGAATAGGAAAGCTACCCCCTCAAGCAATTGATTTAGAAGAGGCTATTTTAGGGGCGCTCATGCTAGAAAAGTCCCCCTTAAATGATGTTATAGATATTATTCACCAACCAGAGATTTTTTATAAAGAGGCTCATCAAAAAATTTATGCGGCTATACAAGATTTATTTTCCTCATCTGAAAGTATTGATATATTAACAGTTACTCAAAAATTAAAATCCAATGGAGACTTGGATTCTGTTGGTGGAGCATATTATATTTCTCAACTAACCAATAGAATTGCATCTGCAGCCCATGCAGAATCTCATGCAAGAATTGTTGTTCAGAAATATATTTTAAGAGAAATGATTAGAATTTCTGGAAAAGTAATTCAAAATGCTTACGATGAAACAACTGATGTATTCAATTTATTAGATGAGGCAGAGAGTGAACTTTTCAAAGTTACAGAAGGAAATATTAGAAAAGACTATGAATCTATGGCTTCTCTTCTTTTTAAAGCTCAATCTGAAATAGAGATTGCCATGCAAAAGGAAGATGG
>CAYREL010000054.1:0-6469 GCA_964423275.1 uncultured Flavobacteriales bacterium
CCAGGCCAATAAGCAAATCCACCATTGGATACTTGAAAAGTTTTTAATCTTTTGACTCCTGCTTTAACATTAGCTTCCAACTTATTTAGTTCGTCTTCTTTTAAATCCATTACTTGAGACAAATACAATTGAGGGAAGACGGAAGACGTAGTCTGTTCTATGCATCCATGAGGGTATCTAATTAAATATTTTAGTCTTTTATCTAGGTCTAAAGGAGGAACAGAAGAAACTTCTATAGATCCAGAATTTGTCCCATATATTCCAATTGGAGAGTAGTCCATATTCCAGCTTTTCCCACTCTCTAAAGCAGTTAATTGAAATTCATCAACTTCAGGATTGGGAGTTCTAACCAGTAGTTCAATATTATGTTTTGCAGTGTGCTTCCCGGAACTAACGGTCACCTCTACGGTTGCTTTCCCAGTTTTTTCAGGAACGTTCAAAGAGAAATTAACTACTTGATCACCTACTTCGCTAAATTCGATAATTTTAAAACTCTCTCCTTTATTTACTAATAGATCATTGGTTTTAATATGCACCCTCACATTTTTTATACTAGGATCCATTGCAAAAACATTTACTGGGAGAGCTACACTTTCTCCAGGGCTAATTACCCTTGGCAAGGTTGCCAAAACCATTAATGGCTTTCTTACAGGTGTAGTAACTTCTTCAGATCCATAGCTATTGTTTTGTCCAGCTATTACCATTGTTCTTACAGAGCCTACATAATTGGGCATATGTATGGTATGTTCATTTTCAGAATTTTCATCTAAAATAAAAGGCCCTAAATACATTACCACCGGTTTGAACCTGTTTACTTTAGAGCTTTCTTTTTCCTTTCCTTGCTCATCACCACCAATAGCTAAAAGACCAGCCATTTCTCCTTTATTAGCGCTAATTACGTATTTGTACATGTCCCATGTTTTTTCCCCAATAGCTTCTTTTGCATAAAAATAATTCCATGGCTTTGGAGTTTTAAAACCAGTCAAATCTAATAATCCTTCATCAACAACTGCAATTGTGTAGGTCATGGATTTTCCTTTAATTTCACTTACATTGACCTTAAAATCAGATTCTGGTTCTATTTCTTTTGGCATTTTTACCACTGGCTGTAGAATAGTTTCAGAATTAACAACTTTAATAGATTCAACTCCGTACAGACGCATTGGAAGATCATTTTCCGTACTACTGTGCGGCTGAATCATTGCTATATGAACATATACATTTGGACTCATTTCTGGGGTTGCTTCAAAACTGATTCCATTTTTTGAATCTTCACTATTTGCCCAAAAACTATTTACAACTCCAGAAGCTGACTCTACACTTATCAATGCTCTTCCAACTTGAAATTCTGGTATTTTCACCTCTACTTCATCGCCTACTTCATAAGACTTTTTGTCTAAGGAAAAAGACAACATCTCTGCACCAGCGCTATTGTCTCCACCGCCTCTGTTCCACCATCCACTATAAGTTACATAGAATATTTTTCCAGTACTATGTCCAGAAGTAAGGTCGGTGATTTTAATTAACTTTCTACCGTAAAGGTTTTTATTGAATTCTAATGGATAATTTGCTTTTCCATTTTTAGTACTCACTGTCCCACTATAGATTAGATTCTGGCTTCTATTGGAAACATAACTTGCAAGATCGTTGTAATTGCTTCTTTCCCACCACCATCGCCATCTAATATCAAATACTTCCACCAAAAGATTATCCCTATCAATTGGATTGCCATAATTATCTACCGTAACAATAGGGATAAGATTTTTTTCGTTGGAATAAATTGCTCCATTCCATCCTTTCCCTTCAGGAACTTTTACGCCAACATAGCTTATAAAAGGAGAATATTGAATAGAAAAGTTATCTACGCTAAAGTCTCCACCTTCTTCAAATACACGAGTATTAAAGTTAGCTTTTAACATTCCAGGGGCATTTGAATTCACATTTATTTTAGGATTAAATAAAATATGTCCTTTTTCGTTAGTGGAGCCATCGAAAACAGTTTGGTTATTGGAACTAAAGTTTTTGGAAGGATCGTCAAAAATATAACTGCTAAAATCTTCAAAATAAGTTCTTCCACTAGTTAGGCTCATTTGAACATTTGTTTTTAGGTTCTTAGCGGTTGCTCCATGGAGCCAGTTAACTTGAATATTACCTTCTTTTTTATCTTCGTAATTAATTATTTTTTTCCCGTTAAAATCTACTTTTATCTTAAGTCTATTAGGTTTTACAGTTTCCACTTTAACAATTTGGCTAAAGACAGATCCTCCAACTGTTACTTGGGCTCTCCAATTACCAGTTTTGTCGCTACTTTCTGTTGTGGTCCTAAAGTCATAAAACCCATTGATACTGTGGGTACGAACTTTTTTATTTCTAACCTTATTATCAGGTCCAAATAATTCGAAAACTACAGGCTGATCCGTTGGCAGCAGTTGATTTTTATCTTCTAATATAAAGGATAGAAAAAGTGAATCTCCGGGTCTCCACACCCCTCTTTCTCCATAAATATAGCCTTTAACACCTTTTTTTAGTCGTTGACCGCTTACATTAAACATGCTTAAGGACAGAGAATTACCATCGTCTAATTTCAAATAGCCTCTTTCTTCTCCCATTTTTGCAACAAGAAGGAAAGGCTTTTTGGTAATATCGATTTCCACCATTCCATTATCATCGGTATTTGCAACACCAATTAATCGGTTTTGGTAGTCAAATATTTCTACCGAAACGTCGCTTAAAGGGTCTGTTGTTTTTAAGTCTGTTATATAGGCGTTTAATGAATTTCCTTCTGCATTTTTAGCTATTATTCCTAGGTCAGATGCCAGAACATTGGTAGCTATTATTCTATTTCTATTTTGAAAATATGCGTTCTTACAAGGATTGTCTTTTTCACTCCAATAATTATAAGAATATCTGTAGTCAATATCGCTGTAGTACTGTCCAGGCTGGTCAAAAGTTCTTAAATCTTGGTCATTTAGTTTGTACTCTATGGAGTTTTCATCCCCATTGTTGTCCTTGCATTGATACAAAGATTGGCTCTTATCGAAACTAATTACAACTCTGTAAATAGCGCCTTTTTCTACATCAACCATAGAAGCAAGGTCTAGGGAGAAGGTATTCCATTTGCTATAATCAATCGGCTCTTTACTTACCAAGTCAATCGGTTTTTTAAAAACAATATTTCCAACACGATTTATTTCTGAGTAGCCATTGTATTGGTTGTTTTGGAAAAACTGCGCTATATTTTTTTCAAAAATTCTTATAATTTTTACGTTAACCGCTCTTAGGCTAACGGCTTTAAAGGGAAAGATTAGCCCATCTGTAGACGGCAAAATAACGCCTTGACCAACTTGTTCTATTCCTGGTTTTATGTTTTCAAAAACTACTTGTTTGGAAAACGTTTTTTCTAGTGATTTTCCTAATGAATTTTGAATTTGTTGTCCAACAGTAATTAAATTGCTACCAATAAATGCACTATTGCCATATACGTGGATGTCATTTCCTTCAATTGAAAATCTAAACTTCCCATTGAACTTATCTAATGTTATTAATCCATTTAGGTTTTGATTTTTCTTAATAGGGTCTGAAAAATGAAGGATTATTTCTTGACTTGGGTGGTTGCTAATGGTGTAGTCAATTAGTTTGAAGTCGTCTAAAGCAGGTATTGTAATTGTTTTATTACCGCTATTTTCTCCACCAATATTTTTACCATCCCAAGAAATTTGAAATGCACTTTCTTGAGCAGATCTTTTAATTCCCTTTATACAGTAACGAAATTTATTTTCACTTTCTGCTGTTTCCCATTTTATTTCTAATGGCGTCCCATTTTGAGTTGCTTTTAAAACCGATTGAACTTTATCCAAGTCTGCATAATCTGCAGTTTTAATCACACCATTGTAAACTACATCTTCATAGTCATTTTCATTGGCCTGTTGTATGCCTATAAATTCTGTAAAAACAGCCTGTTGCAAAGTAATAAAACTGAAATTAAAATCTGGCAGATTAGAATTTTTAAAAAGTTTGTCTACAAAAAAAGTAATATCAAAATCACTTCCAGAAGCCAATAATTCATTAGGAATATACTCCAATGTAGTTTCATCTACCCAGTTATTTACTCCTTTTACGTTAGGGCTTATCGAGAACAATTCTTTATTTACCGACTCTTCTCTAAGAGCTAAAGAAACAGGATCCATAAACTTTACGGTAATAGAGTTGTTATTAGACAATACCCCTGCGGAATATCCAGAGATCAGTTCTGTAAATTGACTTTTTGGAGTATTAATTTTTTTATTGGAGCAGTTATTTATTAATACAATTGAAGCAATAATTGTAACTAATAAAATGGCGGATTTAAATATTTTCATTGAAAGAATTTGTGATTTATTGTTTTCTTGCTGTTAGTAAAGTTACTTAAATTATAACTTTTTAGCCGTATTCTAAGCTATACTTATTTAGCAGTAATTTATACGGCTATTTATAATTTCGAAAATAAAGTAAATTTACTACCATTAGAATTATTTATGGGAAGAGCAATATTTAGTTTATTAATTTTTATTTTTCTAAAGAGTATTATCTTTTCTCAAAGCTTTTTTCTTGAAAAGAAATTGCATAACAACTGGGAGTTTCAAAAAAAGGGAGATAAAAAGTGGTATAAGGCAAGTGTCCCAGGTTGTGTCCATACAGATTTAATGGATAATGGAATTATCAAAGACCCCTATTACAGATTAAACGAATCCAAAGTTCAGTGGGTGGATAAAGAAGATTGGGTCTATAAAAGTACTTTTAGTTTAAAAGAGAATGAGTATCAAAAGCAACATCATGAAATTAAATTTGAGGGATTAGATACCTATGCCTCAGTCTATCTTAACGATTCTTTAATATTACAGTCTAATAATATGCACAGAACGTATAAAGTTGATGTAAAACCATATCTTAATAATGGAGAAAATAGTCTAAAAATCATTTTAGAATCACCTATTAGGAAAGGTTTGGAGCTTTACAATTCTATAAATTATACGATTCCTGTTTCTGCCAATGACCAAGCAGAAGTTGGCAATGTAGAAGGCGGAAAAAGAGTTAGTGTTTTTACAAGGAAGGCAGGCTATCACTATGGATGGGATTGGGGTCCAAGATTGGTAACTTCTGGCATATGGAGACCAGTAACACTATGCTCATGGGACGATATTAGAATTAAAGATTTCGATATAAGCTATGGGTTTGACGGCCCTGCCTTTATAAAAACCGATGTTTTAATTGAGTCATCAGTTGAAAATAAAAATGCATCTCTTTTAATAACCATTAATGACTCGTCAGTCGTTTCTTCCAAAGTGAGACTAACAAAAGGAGAACAAATGGCAACCCATCATTTCACCTTAGACAACCCCAAGCTTTGGTGGCCCAACGGAATGGGTGAGCAAAACTTATATAATTTCAAGGTAGAAATACGGTTCAATAATCAAATAAGATTTTCAGAACAAAAACTAGGCTTTAAAGCAATTTATTTGGAAGAAAAAGACTCCTCCAAATCCCCTAATTTCTTTTTTAATGTCAATGGGTATCCAACATTTGTAAAAGGGGTAAATTATATTCCACAAGACATTTTTTTAAATAGGGTAAAAAACTCCAATTATAAAAACTTATTAGTTGCCGCAGCAAATGCCAATATGAATATGATTCGTGTTTGGGGAGGAGGAGTTTATGAAGACAATAGGTTTTATGAACTATGTGATTCTTTGGGGTTAATGGTTTGGCAAGATTTCATGTTTGCTTGCGCAATGTATCCAGGCGATTCATCCTTTTTAGAAAATGTTCGATTAGAAGCCATTGATAATTACAACCGACTAAAAAAGCATACCTCTTTAGTTCTTTGGTGTGGAAATAATGAAAATTTAGCTGCTTGGAAAAGGTGGGGCTGGGAAAGTGCGGCAGTAAAAGACCAAACACAGAAAGTTGCAGATAAAATATGGCACCATTACGATACACTTTTTCACCATATTTTGCCTAAAGTAGTATATGAAAATCATCCAGAACATGGCTTTGGTAGAAGTAATAACTGGCTTGACTACTGGAGCTCTTCGCCAAGCGCTAGCGTGGGGATACCTGAATCCTATAAAACAGGAGATACTCATTATTGGGGAGTATGGTGGGGGAAAGAGCCTTTTGAAAACTACAACACTAAAATTTCTTCATTTATGAGTGAGTACGGATTTCAGTCGTTTCCCGAATATTCAAGCTTTATGCAATTTGCGAAGCAAAAAGACGAAGAGATGTATTCGGAAGTGATGAAGTCTCACCAGAGATCTAGTATTGGGAATGCCACTATAGAAGAATACATGGCTAGAGAATTTAAAACCCCAAAAGATTTTGAATCTCTTTTATATTTAAGTCAGCTTCTTCAAGGAGATGGTATTCAGACAGCAATAGAAGCACACAGAAGAAATAAAGCAACCTGTATGGGCTCTCTTTATTGGCAATT
>CAYREL010000055.1:0-6326 GCA_964423275.1 uncultured Flavobacteriales bacterium
TTGATAGTCTAGACTTAAACGAACAGCATTGGTAGGGCCAACTTCAGTATTTCTGTTGCCACCTTCTTGACTCTCCACATTGTTGAAGAATTCTGCTTGAGCATCCTCTTTTCCATCGTATAAATTATAAGTAGAGGTTAAAGAAATATAGTGTTCTTTGTCTTTATTAAAAAGATGTTGGTATGCCAAAGAAGAGGATAGAAATAAAAAGTCTCTCAGAGTTCTTTCCCTATTTTCATAAGTATTTAAAAGAGAATCATCTAAAAACTCATTAAAAGTATAATTAGCTGCTGCATTCCATTGCCTGGTATTTGCGCTTAACCCAACACTAAAGAAATTACTCTCATTAGGATGGTATTCCATTGCCACATTCCCCCCATAATTAGTCCCAAAAAACCTATGTAAACCTTGGCTTTCAATACGAGATTCATTTCCCAAAATTTCAGTTTTTCTGATTTGTTCAATATCTCTAAATCTATTTTTATTTACCCACTGCCCTCCAATATTAAACCTCAGTTTTTCTTTATTTATACTAGTTAAAAAATCAGCCCCATAATTCCAATAATCGATGCCATTTGCCGAGTTTCCACTATTAACATTAATAAGGGTTGAAACTCCCTGTAGAATATTCTTTTTAAGTATAATATTAATAATACCTGCGGTTCCCTCCGCATCGTATTTTGCAGACGGATTGGTAATAATTTCAATATCCTTTATATTGGCAGCCTGGATTAATTGTAATGCTTCTGAATTAGGCATGGCAGAAGGTCTACCATCAATTAAAAGTGTAAATCCCTGAGAGCCTCTTAGAGAAACATTGCCATCAATATCTACCGAAACACTGGTAATATTGGCCAAAACTTGAACTGCAGTTTGTGAAGTAACAGTATTCATCTGCTCTACATTTACCACCTTTTTATCTATTTCATAAGTGACCATTGGCTTATCTGCCATTACCTCTACCCCTTTCAACAACTCTACAGAAGGGGAAATAAAAATATCTCCTAAGTTTATCGATTTTTCATTTCCAAAATCTATTCTTTTAAAATAGGTCTTATATCCAATGAAAGAACATTTTAGTAGATAGGAACTATTGAGAAGAATATCTTGAATCTTAAATTTACCTTGTGCATCTGTAATTACACCACTTATAAGAGAAGTATCTAAATAATTGTGTAGACTCACCGTTACATACAAAATGGAAGAATTGGATTTTTCGTCAATCACCTTACCAATTATTTGCCCTTTTTGAGCAAAATAGGAAAAACAAAAAAAACAGAAGAAAAAACTAATAAATAACCTAAACTTCATTAAATGAAAATTTCAGCAAATATGCTAATAAAAAACATGTTAGAGTAAAATGTAAAATAAATTATTTCTTTTCATTTAGAAGATTTTTAATCTAGAGATTTCAAGAACTTAATTACCCTATCATTAAATTTATTAGGCTGGTCAACATTAACTACATGTCCAGAATTTTCTACCACAGATAATTGAGCATTGTCAAAATACGACACAGCCTTCCTAACTGAGGGTAAAAATAAATGGTCCTCAGCTCCCATTACATAAAGGGATGGAGTTTTTATATCGATTTGTCTTTGTGATTTTAGTACTTTTTTAATTCCTCTAGTTAATTTACACCATCTTATAAACTCTTTTTGGTTTAATTTTTTACATTCTTTCACCAATAACAACCTTGAATCTCTATGATTTTTTTTTGGCATAATTATAAAAGCCTCTAACTTATATAATAGAATGTATGGTACAATAGACCTAAGGAAATTCCCAAAAATCATTAGCATATTTGATCGAATATTAAATTTTAAAATAGCTCCTGCCAAGACCAAACTCTCTACTAGGTTTGGAAATCTATCTGCTATATCTCTTACAATTATTGTTCCTAAAGAAACACCAATAAAATGAGATTTTTTAATACTTAAACTATTTAAAACCTCAACAATATCTCCAGCTATTAATTTAAAAGTGTAAGCCTCTTTGCTGTTTTCGCTAAACCTAGACTTACTCTTTCCATGACCACTTAAATCTATTAATAAAATATTAAACTCGTTTTTAAATGCCCTTAACTGTTGAAACCAAATAGAACTACTTCCACCTGCACCGTGGATAAAGGTCACCCACTTAGAAGTATTTTCATTATTATAAACCGAGTAGCTTAACATCTTTTGTAAAGATAGTTGGTATCTCTGTTATAAACACATAAAAGTTGGTAAAGTTTATTAGAAGATTTAATGTTTTACGATATGCTTAACATTAAAAAACGAATTCTTCTCTCCATAATTTACTTTAAGCAAGTAAAATCCCTCGGTATATCCATGGGTATTCACAATTTTCGGGGAGAAATCTAAATTTAATTCATCAATTTTTTGCCCATATGAATTAAATATTTCTAATGATTTTATTTTAATGTCTGACCAGGATAAAACAAATTGTTCATTAGAAGGGTTTGGATAGCATATAAAGTCAGAGACAATATCGTCAATAGATAATGAATAAGAAAAAATATTAGAAAAATATTTACATCCTGCAACCGTTGAAAGACGAGCTTGATAATCTCCATTTATACTTGGGGTAATAAGACTGGATGAAAATCCTTGTATAATTTGCCCATTATTTAACCAATTAATATCATATCCATTTAAATAATTTGTTACATATAAATTTGATGCACCATCCAAATCAATATTAAATCCAACTGTTGGATCACAATAAACTACACTTACAGAATCTGAATTATTAAAACACCCAAAACTATTATAAACTCTGACGTAGTAGTTACCCGACTGAACGATAGTATCTATAGGACTGGTATGTCCAACTAGATAACTAGTATCTATATACCATTGTAACGAATAATTTATAGAATCTGTATATACTACATAATCAAGAGAATCGTAAACAATATTTGGTTTTCCAGGTTCATACCCTACTCTAATAGTATCAACACTCTGAACAGCAGGAACAGGCAATATTTGCTGATAAATTATAGAATCACTTATAACAGCATCGCTTCCTGCGTTACATAAATTACAACTTTGAAAATCTATTGTATAGTAGCCAATATAATCATCCGTTCCAAAAGTTAATTCCCAAGCATTAGCAGATGCCGCTGTCTGGTCTGCATCCATCACATCTATAGTGTAAATACTATCAGGATGTAAGTTAATATTAACACTCCAAGTATTTGGACCATCGTCATTTAAAACAAAATTAGATTGATAAATTAAATTTCCATTTTCTCTTAATATAAAATAAGGATCAGGTTTATTGGAGGTATAAACAAAAGGAATCCATTCTGGACCCCAACCACCAGAAATACTATTAATGGTAACACTTGTTAATGTATAAAGATCTGTAGTATCTAAATTATTGTAAGCTTCAAAATAAACAGGAAAATCACCAGCTTGATTATAAGTTTGAGTTAATGGGTTTTCTAAAGAACTAATTTGACCATTTCCAAAATCCCAAAAGTATTGTAATAGACCAGGATTGTTATTAGTAAAATTAACATCTAAAGGAACACATCCTAAAATTTGTGAAGAAGAAAAACCAGAATTACCAAGAGTTGGATTGTTAATATTAAAAGTAATTGGAAAATCAATAGGAATATTATCTATACTTTGACCTGACGAAACGACATCTACCAAGACACTTACATTTACATTGTATTGACCCAACAACAATGGAGTCCCATAAACATTGATACATCCGTATTGATTGTTTTGAGGATTGTAATTATTCGTAGGATTGTTGCAAACCCAACTAAGTCCAACTGGAAGACCGATACTGACAATTTCAAAGTTTTGAATAACAGCTCCCATAGTATCTAAAGGCATAATAAAAGTAATGTCCTCAGAATATGGTTGTCCTACATACCCATCAGGTAGAGGATCCGGGTAAATACCTGGAACTGTATAACTAGTATCTATAATACACTGTGAAAAGGAAGTTAAAACCCTAAAAGAAAGTAAAATAAAAAAGAATAATCTCAACATAAAATCATTTCATCATCCTCAATTTAAAGAAAAAATAAATACAACCTTATTTTGGATGGTAAATTTTGGATGCGTTTTTATAAATCTCTGTTTTATCTAAAGTTAATTTTTTTCTTTTTTGAGTTGCATAAAGCTTCATTTGATCAGTAAAATGAGGAGATTTAGCACGATTACTAACCCCATATGGCAAAACAGTTTCTATTTCTGGTAAATCATCTCCAAACTTAACAAGCATAATGTAGGAATCTCCTTTTACAACTTTAACCTTACCGTCTTTGTATTTACTGGATGAAGACTCTGCTATCATATCCACCAATCCGCCAATAGGAATTTCAATATCTCCTCTTACATGCTTTTGATATTCTCCAAGAGATATATCTAGTTTTTCAAAATTTATTAGTATTTGCTTTTTTGTTTTTTTAAGGCTTTCTATCAGTAAAGAATCTGGTATTTCACTATCAAAATCAAACTTTATTTTCTTAAGTTTCTTTCTTAAGTTTTTGTAAAACATGTTAAACTGAGCTGCTCCAATATTGTCTACATTTGCTTTTCTATTCCAAGACTGAATAATATATAGAATATCTTCAACTTCACAAGAATCATTAAAAGTTACTTCAAAAATTTTGTTGATTTTAAATGGACAAAATATTGGATTGGCATATTCTTGATCGTACTTAATCGTTAAAAAATCTTCGTAATTAATTTTATCATAACTGTCTATAAGTTTTTCAAATCTTAAACTTCTATTATTAAACCTTTCTCTGTAACCAAAACTTTTAGGGAAATTTTCTTCTTTAAGATTATTAGATTTTTCAGTACAATTAAAAGGGCTGTTATTGGTATTGAAAATGTAACCAGAAATTGGATTCTCTAATTTTGGAAGATCCTTAAAACCATAATATCCATTGGTTTTTGTTTTGGAAGTATTACCAGGAAGAGTAAGCTTCCAATTATAATTAGTATCTCTTAAAGGAATTAGTCCATTACTCATGTAAAATATATTATCTTCTTTATCAGCATAAACAATATTAAATCTGGGGATACCCATAATATTTAAAGCTCTTTTAAAATCTTCAAAATTATTGGCTTTATTCATTTGATACCACTGCTCTATCGCTGAAATATTTTCTAAAGCAGAAAGATGAAAGGAAAATACACCACTATCGTTTTTAATAACTGGGCCATATTCACTCCAAAGAATTTTTTTTCTTAACGGGACAACTAATCTATTATTTAATTTGACTTTAAGTTTAGCTCTGGAAATTTCAAATTTCTTCCATTCTTGGTCATACTTGTAATAATTTTTTTTGTTAGGGTGTATTTCCATTTGATAGACGTCTATTAAATCCGGAAAATTATAAGTATGTGTCCAAGCTAGATTTGGATTTGTCCCAATAAATGGAAACGGAGAACCAGGAAAAAGACCACCTACCATATTCCATCCTTGATCACTAGAGAGATGCGCCTCATACCAAGAAAAGGGTCCTTCAAGTGGTTGATGAGTATTTATATTTATATAAGTTTTATTGTCTTTGGTTTTACTCTTATTGAATGCAAAACCATTGGAGCCAATATTATTTAAGGATGAATCTTGAATTAAAGGAATTTTATTGGAATATAAATATTTTAAAACTTTAGATATATCTGAGAAGAAATGAATTATAAAATTAAATCCAACTAGATATTCCTTTCTAGTCATAGGAAAGGATTTTTTAACCAAAACCTGGTTAGGGAATTTTTTAGCAAATGCATTTAACCCTTCAACATAACCATCTACTACCCTAATAATTTCAGGTGATAAATTATCTATTTCTCTATCTACAAGCTCCTCACATTTTAGTAATTGTGAGATATAATCTAGCTGAACACCTTCTTTTCCTTTATATCTACCCATCATATATTTTGAAGGAAGAAAAGTTTCTTGAATGGTTTTAAAATCGTCTTCTGCATGTGCCCAGGCTAAGCCATAAGCAACTTCTTTGTCTGTTTTTGCAAATATATGAGGAGTGCCATATTCACCCCTTACAATATCAATGCTGTCAGGATTTAACTGTGCATTAAAATTTAAAAAAGTAAATAGGAAAAATAATATGGAAAATGATTTTTTCAAATGGAAGTAATAAGATGTGAAAATAGAAATAATTAGTTAATAAATATCCACTAAATAATGGATTTTGTTAGTAGATAATATGATTTAAAATGGTTTTTTAATTTCACCTAATAAAAGAAATTATATTACTTAATATAAATAGTTTAAAACACTTTTCCAATCTGGAAATAATTCACTTCCAAAATGAATCCATTTTCCTTGAA
>CAYREL010000056.1:0-3076 GCA_964423275.1 uncultured Flavobacteriales bacterium
TTATATTTTTAGAATCAATATTTTCTAATTTGAAATTTCCTTGAGGAGCAGAAATCTCAACATAGTCTCCAACACTTAGTTTTTCATTCATGAAATTAGACACTTTCCCGCCTTCTACTTTTTTAATCCCTACAGTAAGTTTTTCGTTTCTAGAAGAACTAATAGAGTAAGATCTTCTGCAATCTTCACCGTCAACATCCACTTTGATAGTAATGTATTGACCAGGCACATAGCTGAAATCATCAGAATATTTGCTGTCAATATCAAAGGAAATAGAAACTGAGTCATGGGTTTCTCTTTTAATTTGACTTACTTTAAAGGAATAAAATTGTGCCATTCTAATAATTTATTAATTTGTGCGAAAATCGTAATAATTTTTTTAATAAGAATTCTTGTTCATTAAATAACTAAAATTTAAATTATGAAATACCAAAATATTTTATTTGAAACTCAAGATAATATTGCTGAAATTAAACTTAATAGACCCCAGCTTTTAAATAGTTTTAACTATGAAATGGCGGATGAATTTTTAGATGCTTTGAAAAAATGTAATAAAAACAAAAAGATTAGAGCAATTTTAATTACTGGCAACGGAAGAGGATTCTGTGCAGGACAAGATCTAGAAGAAGCAACAAGAAAAAATGGACCTCCAATTGATGCTATAATTGACCATACTTATAATCCTATTATAAAAAAGATTATAAGCATAGAAAAACCTATTATTTGTTATGTTAATGGTATTGCTGCTGGAGCAGGTGCTAACCTGGCAATTTCTTGCGATGTTACTTTTGCTGCAAGTTCTGCAAAATTTATTCAATCATTTATAAATATTGGTTTGGTTCCCGATAGCGGAGGAACTTATAACCTCCCTAGACTTATTGGAAAACAGAAAGCAGCTGGTCTAATGTTTAGTGGTGAAAAAATTTCATCTGCCGAAGCTGAAAAAATTGGAATGATATACAAAAGCGTGGGTGATGAAAATGGATATCAAGAAACTTTAGATTATGCAAAAAAAATAAGTGAAATGCCAACAAAATCAATAGGCCTGATTAAAAGCCTATTAAACAAAAGCAATAGAAATAGTATTTCTGAACAATTAGAATTAGAAAAAAAATATCAAATTACAGCGGCAAACTCTACCGATCATAAAGAAGGTGTAAAAGCATTCTTCGAAAAACGAAAACCCAAATACCTAGGAGAATAAATTATTCTACCAAATTCATCTCATTAACTAGGTGTCCTGCACCGGCATAAATATCTATAACCCAAAGAACATATCTTATATCCACCATAATATTTCTACAAATATTTTCATCAAATAAAACATCACTCATGGTGCTTTCCCAAGTTCTATCAAAATTAATTCCAACCAATTGACCCTTAGAATCCAAAGCTGGACTACCGGAATTTCCTCCAGTTGTATGGTTAGACCCTAAAAAACAAATATTTAGAGTTCCATTTGTGCTATATCTACCATATTTTTTTTCATCATAAAGGTTCTGTAATCTAGTTGGTATTTTAAAATCAGATTCTCCCGTATTATATTTATCTATTATTCCATCTATAGTTGTAAACCAATCGTAAGACATTCCATCTCTTGGTTTAGAACCTTCTACTTTGCCATAGGTAAGTCTCATGGTTGAATTTGCATCTGAGAAAAAAGATCTTTCTGGATAACTTTCCATTAGACTTTTTAAATACTTACCCATAAGAAGTTGGTGTTCTTCTTCGAGTTTTCTGTATTGAGGTAGAATATCATTTAGAAAATGCTTGTATAAATTGGATGCGAAATCAACAACAGGATCTTTTTCTAAATATTTTACAAAGGATTTTTTATTTGAGTTTAGAACTTTAAGAGTAGACTCTAAATTAGTAAGTTTACTTTTTTTAAATAAATTATCTACAAATAAATTTTGATTATCAAATTTTTGAAGTGCAGAAATCATAAGCGGATCTTCTAAATCATCTGCTAAATGCTTTAAATATATTGGCATTAAAGATTTAAAAACTTCTTTATCTACTTTGGCATCGTAATTTTTAAAATAATTAATACTGTTTTTTTGTTTGTTTTTAATTTTACTTTCAAATTCCTCTTCGTCCTTAATCTTTTCAATACCATTAGAAAAACGAATAATTTCAGGTCCATAATACCATAGTTCTATAAAAAGACTGTAAGCTAATTGGTATTTTATTTTTTGCTCTTCTAGAGCAAAAAGCCTATCTAAAAGCAATTGATTGGAAGGACTTTTTTCAACCCATTTCTTTTCTTCAGAGCGCTTTTTACCCACTGCTTGCTTTTTCCTTAAACCTAAATCTTGTCCAATCCATTTCTTGTAAGCATTACTAATTCTAGATTGCTTTGATGCATATTTTATGAAATTCGACTCGCTTAAACCCATTGAAGCATCTATATGTTTTAAACTATTTTTTCTCATTTCTATTCTAGCTGGTAATATTATATTTATATAATTATCTACTGCATTTGAAGTTAAATATTGTTCGGTTTTTCCGGGGAATCCAAACACCATACTAAAATCATTTTCTTTAACTCCACTAACTTTTACATCTAATGCTACAGGTGCATTGTAAGCAATATTATTTTCGGAAATTTCTGCAGGTTCATTTTCCTGATTGGCATAAATTCTAAAAACTGAAAAATCACAAGTATGTCTTGGCCAAACCCAATTGTCTGTATCTCCACCAAACTTCCCCATTGAACTTGGGGGAGCACCAACTAATCTTACATCTTTATAAGTCTTAGAGGTTATCAAATAATACTTATTTCCATAAAAAAAAGGCTTAACTACATATTTATAGTTTGGCTGATTCCCTTCTTGATTTTGAATTTTTTTAATGTTTTTGGAAATAACTTTATTAAATTCTGATGTAGACAAACCTGCAGTATCTATGAAAACCTCGTTGGTAACATCTTTAATACTCACTATGAAAGTTGCCGTCAATCCTGGGTTAGTTAATTCTTCACTTTTAGACATAGCCCAAAAGCCATCTTTTAAATAATTATTTTCTAATGAACTGTGCTGCTGAATTTGACTGTAACCACAATGATGATTTGTTA
>CAYREL010000056.1:3086-6279 GCA_964423275.1 uncultured Flavobacteriales bacterium
GAATTAAACCTTGTTTACTAACTACTTCTGCTGTACAGCCTCCTCCAAAATGAACAATTGCATCTTTTAGGCTTGAACTATTAATGCTGTATATATCCTCTGCAGAAAGCTCTAGACCATCACTTTTCATTTGCCCTTCAATAACTTTTAAAAGTGAAGGAATCCACATTCCTTCATGACCAAAGATTAAAATTCCTTTAAAAGAAAAAACCAACAGAATTATTATTATTTTAAGCTTCATAGACATAGATATTAGAAATTGTTATTTGCAAATGTAAGTGATAATAATTAAGTATTCATAGACATTTATTATCCTTTGAGCTATATTTGTAGGTGGTATATTTAGAACACCTTTACAACTTAAGTATAGTCTTTGTTATTTTCAACCTAGTTTGGGGAATCATAGTAACCTTGCCAAAAGTTTTTATTACTGGGTTTAATTCTAACAATCCGCTGAATCACTTTTTATCCGCTTTAAAGTTTTTGCTTTTAAGTAATTTAACTTTTTCCAAGTGCCTGCAATGCATCCAGGACAATTCCATGAGTATTTTTGAACTTACCTTTATATATATAATTGGCGGAACTGTTTTATCTCTTTATATTATTGGAAAACTAAATAAGAAAAAATCTATGTTAAGTTTGGTATCTAACATGGGCCTAAAAGGAAAATTCAATATTAATTCTAACAATTCAAAAAATCTTAAATATGAAAATCATATTGCGGGTATCACCATTGTTTTTTTTACAGCCTGTATTGCATTTCCTATATTTGGAGAGATAATCAATAAGAATCCTTTAAACATTTGGTTTTACAATACAATTGAAGGATTGTACCAAGCACCAATTCTAAAAGGTATTTTTGGAATATCAGGAGTTTTTTTTATGGCTTCAATATTTCAAAAAGGAATCACCACTATAAAAGATCTTATTATGAAACTAAGTGGGCAAAAACCAAAAGAAATGGCAAAGAATCCATTAGAAGATGTTTTTAAAAATATAAATGATAATCCATTTTCTGAATCGAAAGAAAGTGAAAAAATTGACATAGATGATGATCTTTATGTCGATTTTGAGGAAATGGATGAAAAAGAAAATAAATAAAATCCATGAAAATTATTGTGAGAACTTTTGCTGGATTTGAAGAAATTCTTGCGAAAGAAATTTTTCAAATCACCAATCTCAAACCCGAAATTGGCAAAAGAGCTGTTTACTTGGATGGGAACCTTGAAACAATATACTGTCTAAACCTGTGGTGTAGACTTGCTCTAGATGTATTGGTAGAGTTGCACCATTATAAAGCAAGTAATGAAGATGAACTTTACAATGGGGCCTACGAATTTGTTTGGGACAATGAATTTTCTATACACGAAACATTTTCGATAACTAGTGTAGTTAATTCTCCTTTTTTTAACCATTCTAAATATGCTTCTTTAAAAATAAAAGATGCAATAGTAGATCAGTTTAATAAGAAAATTGGTAAACGACCAAGTGTAGATAGAGAAAATCCTGACCACAAGTTTTTAGTTAGAATTTCCCACGACCAAGTAAACTTACTTTGGAATACTTCTGGCGACTCTTTATTCAAAAGAGGATACAGAACCATGACAGGACCAGCTCCACTAAATGAGGTTTTGGCAGCGGGAATATTAAATTTCAGTGGCTGGGATTTAAAAAGACCTTTGATAGACCCAATGTGCGGGTCAGGAACATTTTTATGTGAAGCATTAATGCTAGCTAGAAATATTCCACCGACTATTAAAAGAAAATCTTTTGGCTTCATGAACCATAAAGATTATGACCATGGTTTATGGGAGAAATTAAAGGCTAAATCATTGGAGGAAATAAATGACAACCAACCATCGATAATGGGGTTTGATAATTTTAATGAAATGATTATTGCATCAAGGACTAATATCAATAATGTTTTTCCAGAAAACAACTGCAAAGTCACCTTCAAAGATTTTTTTGATTTAGAGCCCTCTGTTGAAAATCCTATGCTAATTCTTAATCCTCCATACAACGTAAGAATAGCACAGGAAAAAAATCACTTATTTTATGAAGAAATTGGTTCTAGACTGAAACACACTTGGAGCGGTTCTGACGCATGGATATTAAGTGGAGATTTAGAAAGCTTAAAACACATTGGTCTAAGACCGATTAGAAGAATAAAATTATTTAATGGGCCAATTGAAACAAAATTGGTGCACATTCCTCTATACAAGGGAAGTAAAAAAGATAAATACAGGTAAATTATTAGGCTATAGAATTGGATAAAAATAAAATTAAAAATATTATAGAAGAAAAAATAAAAGATCTTGCCTTAGAAATTGATGAGCTAAGACAAATAGCAAAGCCTATTGAACCTGAAAATGCAATTGGAAGAATTAGTAGAATGGACGCTATAAATAATAAAAGCATAAATGACAGAATGTTAAGAAACTCTATACGAAAATTAAAAAATTTAAAAACTGGATTAAAAAGACTAGGGAATATAGATTTTGGTATTTGCATTCAATGCAAAAGAGAAATTAATATCAACAGATTACTTCTTATTCCAGAGACACTTAAGTGTGTAAAATGTAGTTAAACTATTTTTTTTAAAAAATCAAATTAAAAATTCACTAATAATAAAAAGAAAACTTTTAAATTTGGAATTATAATCTTCACTATCCAAAACCCTCCCAACCTTAAATTGTAACAATGCAAATAAATAAAGAAAACATACTTAAAAGTATTGAAAGCTTTATTGGAGCTGATAATGAATTGGCTATTAAAGAGGCAGAACACCAAATAAAAGTATTTGAAGTCGTATTCCAAAAAGAAATTGAAAGTTTCCAAGAAATAGGAAAAGAAGATGAAAAAAATTTAAATCCAGAAAATGAGCAAGACAATATTTTAATATTGAAAGCTATTGAGGCATTTAAAAAAGAACAATCAGATAAAAAAAACAAAAAAAAGAAGGAAGAAAAAAGTAATATTAAGTTAAAAAAAGAAATTCTTGATAAATTTCAATTGCTAATAAATAGTAAGGAAGAGTTAGGGCATTTAGCAAGGGGCATTAAAGAGATTAGAACCAATTGGAATAAAATTGGTACAATATCACCAAAAGAAGATCATAAACTTCAACAAGAATTTAGCAAACTAAATGAATCTTTTAACTACAACTTCAATATTTATAAAGAACTTAAAGAAA
>CAYREL010000057.1:0-6274 GCA_964423275.1 uncultured Flavobacteriales bacterium
TAAAAGAGTTATACGACTTTGTTTACGTTTCTAAATTTTTGCAAAAGATGAAAAAATAGTCATAAAAAAAGGCCTCGTTTGAGGCCTTTAAGTTTAGTTAATTAGTATTTCTATTTACTAATTACAATATTAAATTTGGTAGATCTTCCATCTTGCAATTTCAAATCAAATATATAATTTCCGTTTGCTATGTCGCTTACATCAATTGAGATAAGGTTATTTGCATTAATATTTTTACTAGAAATTATTTTTCCTGTTACGTCCATAATATTAACAGTACCATTCCCAACGAAACCATTTAATGGAATAGTCACCATATTATTAGCGGGGTTAGGATAAGCATCAATGTTAGACAATTCATTGTCTTCAATATTTAAGTTGGTAGTGAGTTCTACTGATATACCAGCAGTAACGTCTGAACCAAATCCAGTTAAAAACCAAGAACCATTATTCTCAACACAGCTTACAGGTTGTTTGTAAACATTTGTCATGTTCTGATTGTAATCTAATTTATCGTCAAAACCGATATATACGTCTGTATCGAATGTGTTAACACAGAACAAATATCTTTGGTTATCCACCAAAGTTACAGGGTCTGTAAATGGCACATAAACTTCTTGGTAGGCAGAGTCGTTAGGATAAGTAAATTCTCCAGTTCCAATAGTATTAATAATACTTATAGCAGCTGCAGGGTCATCTAAGTCCGCAAAAACATCTCCCCACTCATGTGCATAGGTAGTAAAATATCTATTGGATAAATCTCCACCACTAACTACAGCAGCAAAGCTTATTCCCATAGCAGCCATTCTACTTGCATTTGGGTCCACAAAAGGAGCACAAACACTTACACTTCCAGTAGCACTGTTTGGTCTGTAAAACGGACTCAATACCATATTCTCATTAGAATCCAAAGGAACGTTGGAAAATTTAGTATTGCTTATGTGAAAATCAGCACTTACAGAATTATCAGTTTGAAATTCATCACCAGTAGTATCTACAGTATAAGTAAGATTATACATGCCAGCGCTGTAAGATGCTTGGCTGAAGGTAGGTAAAGAAAAATATGCACTATCACCAGCTAGTATTGGAGTAGATGCAGTAGATTGATCGTACAAAGTAGTTCCACCTGATGTTATTGTCGCGTTTAATACAGCGTTATTATCAATATTTCCTGAATTAACTACCCAACTTCCTACTTGAACTTCATATTCAGAATTATCTTGTGCTAATGCAGAAGGTGTAGAAGTTGCTTCTGGAAGAATTACATCAGCAGCAGTAACAGATAAATTATTGTCGAAATTTCTTGAACCTATAAATGCAACAACTGGACCATTAGCCATTTCAGCAGTAATTATAGCACCTGTTGCGTCCTCAATAAAAATTGCAGGTATAGTACATACTGCCCCACTATCCCCAGGAGCCATATTTACCAATCCTGGTTCTCTGTTAATAATTATTACAGCTCTAGCGCCAGCTTGTTCTGCAAATTGAATCTTAGTTCCAAACTGACAAGTATTTCTCCAAATAACAGCAATTTTTCCTGTTAAATCATTAATTAATGGAAAACATCCTTCTTGAGAGATTGGGTTTCCTTGAGGATTGGTACCTGTAGTACCATCTTCTACAAACATTAAAGTATCTGTTACAGCGTTCGCAGTATCTGTTAAATCTGGGCTTCCCCATCCAGCAACATCATTTGTCGAACTGAAACCATAAGCTCCAGCAATGGAAGCAGGGGCTTCGACTGTGAACTCAATTTGTTGAGCGAATGTGCTTACGCAAGCAAATAATAAAATGAATGTACTTAGTATTAGTTTTTTCATAACGTGTATTTAATTTATTAATATAATATATTTAAATGTATGAAAATTATCCTCCAAAAAAAACTTTTTTTAACTTCAAAGCATAAAAAAAGGGGAGTTTAATCCCCTTTGTATTTTTGTAAATAATACGTATATATTACTTTATTGTACCGATATCTTTTCAGAAACTGTACCAAGATTATTTTTGACATCAATTAAATAAATCCCTTTAGAATAATTTTCAGTACTAATTGTAATCTTATTGTTAAACTTTTGGCTTAGAACTATTTTTCCAGTAATGTCCTTTACAGTTAACTCACTCAAATCATTAGAACTTGTAGTGATATTTAAAACATCAGAAGTTGGATTTGGATAAATAGAAACCTCATTAGCAACATTTTCATTTATTCCAACATTTGCTCCCATATTCATTCTGATTGCAAAAGCATTACCATTGGAATAAAATGTACTAGTAGGTGCTGGATACCATATTGCACTTGACCATGCGGGCTGTGTAACAGTTGCATCATCTACAATTCTTACGTGGTAAGTACCACCACCACTGAACAATTCAACAGCTAAATAATAGCCACCAGCACTTAAAGTTAAGTTTTCCCAAGTATTGCTATTAGTTGAAGGGTCCCATCCTGAAAGTGTTGCTATTGACAAATCAAAGTAGCCGTTGGCAACATCATTTGTAGTTAGAGTGTAAAGGTCAGATGTGTAGGTTGCATTCCCAAACGCTCCAGTAGAGAAACTTAAAGAATCAATGATGTACAGAATTACTTCAGCTTGAGCAACTGAGGTTGATGTGATATAAGTTCTAACAGAATTTAAAACTTGTGTTTGCTTTAAATTATAGTAAGTACCACAAACTAATCCATCTGCTGCATCTGCCCAAGAATTACTTCCAAGTGATCCAAGAGCTTCGTAACCGGCAGGGTGTAATCCAATACCATCTAATGAGTAAACATCGCTGGTTATTTCAAAGTTCCTTTCATAAGTGTTGTCTCCAAAATTTGCTCCACCTACTTGGTCAGAATCTGAACTTACTGTAAAAGTACCTTGGTACGTTCCAGCTGTAAGTGTCAAAGGCTCCAATGATTCTATTACTGATGAAGAATCAGATTCAACAATTCCAAGTGATGAAGAAGTACTGAAAGAACCAAAATCAGCATTTAAAGTAACATTTGTTTGGTCATTAACTCCATCGTTGGTTACTTGCGCACCAACTACCCAGTTCGCATCAATTTCAGTAATTGGAACTCTACCATATTCAGCACCATAGTGAGTTTCGCCGTAAATCCATGAAGAATTTGCCTGAATATTATTTAAATCTTTTCTAGATATTTTAACATCATCTACAGCCCAATACCAAGCCCAAAAGTCATTATCTTCGTAATAAAACTGTACCAAAACTTGAGATTGTCCACCTACATCGGATGAAACATCAATACTTGTAATTTCAGGATTTCCAGAATTTTGATCATTAGGATAGCCAGAATTATTAGTAATTTCATACTGAACCCAAGTAGCACCATTGTCTCCAGAAACTCTAACTCCCCTAGTGTCTTGCCACCATCTGTAATTGTGAGAAAAAGATAAAACAACGCTATTTTCGCCTGTTAAATCTATAGGAGTTGCAATGGTTGCAGTAACAAATATTGGAGTACCGTCACCATCTCCACCACCACAGGCGTCAGAGTTTATAAAAAGATAACCATTGGACGCAGTAGCTGAACCAAATGGTGCAAGTGCCGAAACAGGAATTAAGTTAGGGTCAGTTTCAAATCTCCATTGAGCGGTAGCACCAGTTCCAGGATCTGTAGCAACAGTTCCAGTACCAGTACAGGACGAAGTCGATGTGATTGGTACCTGATTGGTGTAATCGTAACCACCTACGATAGTGTACCCAGCATAGGCACAAGTATTATCTGTAAGCCAGTCACTAGCATTATCAAATTGATTTTCCCATAGTACCACACCTTTTGGCTGGCTTGAGAAGTTAGGTTTAGTTTTTTCTTCTATAAGCTCGTGTTTTTTAGAAAGTTGGCTTGAAGAATTTTGCGCACTTGCTAAAAACCCAGTAGTTATACAAAAGAGTAATAAGTAAATTTTTTTCATTTTTTTGTCATTAAGTTTATGAAACAATAATAAGAAAAAAATAGCTTATTTAAATGAAATATTTAACTATTTCGCTGTGGGGTTAAACAAAACTCATTCCACTCAAATCCTATTTAACTATATTAACTCTTTCGGTAATAATTTGAAAATTATTGGATACAGATAGGAAATAAATTCCATTATTTAGATTAGATAAATTAATATTTAAGCTATTTGTAAATGTTTTTTCTAAAACAATTTTACCTGAAACGTCCATTAATATTAATTCGCTTGGTAAATTGTTTTCTATTTTAATATTTACAAATTCTTTAGATGGATTTGGAAAAACATGTAATCTATTAGACAAATTCTCTTTTAAATCTACACTAGCTCCAAAGTTCATTCTTATCGCAAATGCATTTCCGTTAGAATAGGCTTGATCTCCAGGATACCATATTGCACTAGACCAAGCTGGTTGCCCAACAGTATTGTCATCTAAAATTCGTATGTCGTAAGTATTTCCTCCGCTGTATAATTCAATTGCTGCATAGTAGCCACCTACTCCCAAAGTAACATTTTCCCATGTGGAATTATTGTTAATTGGATCCCATCCAATATTATTTACAACAGCTATATCTATATACCCATTATTTACATCCTGTGCAGTTACGGTATATAATTCTGAAGTGAAAATAGAATTGCTAAATAAACCACTTGTAAAGCTTAACGAATCCAAGATGTACAAAATCACTTCACTTTGAGCAACTGTAGAGCTAGTAATGTAAGCTCTTACAGAATTTAAAATTTCTTCTTGTCTAAGTGGATAATAAGTTCCACAAACTAATCCGTCTGAAGCATCAGACCAAGAATTAGATCCCAAGGACCCAATAGCTTCATAATCTGCTGGATGGTTGCCAAGCCCATCTAAGGAATAGATGTCATTGGTTATCTCAAAATTTCTTAAATAGATGTTATCGTTAAAATTCCCAGAACCTAGAGTATCTCCCATAGATGTCACCGTTACAGAACCTGTGTAGTTACCTAGCGAAAAACTAACAGGATTCAGACTTTCAATAACTTCTGTAGAGTCGCTTGCAATTATAGAGCCAGTGGTTGAGCTTGTAATAGTTGTTGGTCCTGTGAAGTTTCCGTTGGAAACAACATTTGTTTGAGCTATAGATCCATAATTATAAACCGAAGAACCTATAAAGTAATTTTGCTCTACTTGTGAAATTGGAGTTCTACCATACTCAGCACCTCCACTATTCTCCCCAAAAATCCAGGATGAAACATTTTGAATGTCATTTTCAGGTGGAACAGTTACTTTTAAATCATCAATTAACCAAGCATAACCAGATCCAAAAGAATCATCGTCACTATCACTGGTCCATCTAAATCTTATTTTAACCCCTTGTTGTCCACCAACATAGGATGAGATGTTAATTCCAACTAGTTCTTGAATAGCTGGATCATTGGTAGTAACCTGATCATTGAGCTCGATGGATGTCCAGGTGCTACCATAATCAGTAGATAATTCCACAAAGGTTTTATCGTAATTAAAGGCTCTATACATTTGTTCAAATTCTAAGGTAACACTTGGGTAGTTACTTAGATCAAGAGTATCATTTAATTCTATTGCCGCATCTTGGAAATCTACACTAGCACTAAGTAAATATTGAATTCCATTAAAAACAGCAAAACCATCAGAAGCTGTACTAGAAGCCATAGTACCCATATAATTTACAACATCTGCAGGTGTTGAAGTAACAACCTCCCATTGACCTTGTAAATTTGGAGAACTAATTGTCCAGTCTGCAACATCATCAAAAGTGTTGTAGGCAATGGTATCAAAACTAGACTTATAAAAATTTAAATTTTGATTAACAAGTGGTTTGAAATCACAAGAGTTATAGTTTTTATTCGATTTTACTTGAGCATTAAACATGATGCAAATGCAAAAGTAAAGTATAGTTAGATGTATTTTCTTCATTTTATTCTTTTTTATGATTCAATTACTTCATTTTGTTTTTCATATTCTTCCAAAGGTAAGCAACTACAAATTAAGTTTCTATCTCCATAAGCATTATCTACTCTCCCAACTGGAGGCCAAAACTTATTATTTATTTGATTAAAATTTGGATAAACAGCTTTTCTTCTTGAATATTTGTGATTCCAATTTTCATCAATTGCTTGAAATGCAGTATGAGGTGCATTTTTTAGTACGTTGTCAACTTCATCATAACTTTCGTCAGCAATTTCTCTAATTTCATTTCTAATACCAATCATCGCCTCTGCAAATCTGTCTAATTCTTTAAGTGATTCACTTTCAGTTGGTTCTATCATTAAAGTTCCTGCAACTGGAAAACTAA
>CAYREL010000058.1:0-6202 GCA_964423275.1 uncultured Flavobacteriales bacterium
TCAGAACTGGAGTCTTTCCGTCGGTAATTATAAGTTTCGCATTAGTAGAAGTAGCTATTTCTCTTAGTACTTCTAAACTTTTCCATTCTATATTGCCCTGTGAAATACCTTCTTTGATAATGAGTTGAGCATCTCTTATTCCGGCAGCTTCAATTCTTTTTCTTTCTGCCTCTTTGTTCTCTTTCAAAAGAACAAACTCCATTTGTTGTGCTTGCTGTTCTGCTCTTAACTTAGATTCGATTGCTGCATATAGTCCAGAAGGAAGTGTAATACTTTTAAGTAGTACTGCTTCAATTACAAAACCTCTATTCTCTAAAAGTTTTGTCATTTTTTCTTTTATTTGTTTTTCAATAATAGATCTTTTGCCAGAGTGCATGTCTTTTGCAAAAAATTGAGCACAAACATCAGCTGAAGCTGAGCGAAAAGTGCTTAGAATTAAAACTCGTTCAAAATTTGCTCCAACTTCATTAATAATATCCACAGCTTTTTCTTGTTTTACGTGGTAAAGAATAGATATTTGAGAGCTTACATTCAAACCTTCTTTGGAAGGCAAGTTTAGTTTCACTTCTCTATTTACTGTTCTTGTAGGAATTTTCACTAGAATAGTGGTTAATGGATTAATTATAGCAAGTCCAGGATTTATAACATCCCCTCTTAATCTTCCAAATTTTTGTCTTACACCTACTTCTCCAGGTTTTACTATAGCACAGGAGCTAAACAGGGATGAAGTTATTAATAGAACTAGTAATAATTTTATTGTTTTCATAATTCAAATTTTTTATATACTTAAAATAAGCAATTTTTATGCCAATAAAAAAATATACTTGGTTAAATAAACCTATTATTTCCTTTTTAAAGTAAAAACTTAATATTTGAGGTAAAAAGTTTGATAGAAATGGCTAAAAGAATTACACCAAATATCTTTCTTATAATTCCAATACCATTTTCGCCAATAACTTTTTCAATTTTGCTAGATGCTTTTAAAACAATATAAATAAATACGATATTGATAATTATAGCTACTATAATATTTGCGTTGCTAAAAGCAGCTTTTAAAGACAATAACGTTGTCAAACTTCCTGGTCCGGCTATAAGTGGAAAAGCTAGAGGGAAAACAGTTGCGTTTAGTGGACTCTTTTCATCTTTATAGATTTTAATTCCCAGAATCATTTCTAATGCAATGAAAAATATTACCAAAGAACCAGCAATAGCAAAAGAATGAACATCTAGTCCAATAAGAGACAATAACTGCTCACCAATAAATAGAAATATAATTAATATGAATCCTGCTATAACACTTGCCTTCTCACTTTGAATATGTCCAGCTTTCTTTCTTAAGTCTATAATTATGGGAATATTTCCTATGATATCAATCACTGCAAATAATACCATAAAAGTGGTCAATATGTCTTTGTAATTTAGCTCCATTTCTTAAAAATTTTGGCGAAAATAAGCTAATTTTTTAATTAAAAAAGCATTTGAAAATTAAGTTGCAGGATCGGGAATCATTTCGTGTACTTTTTCTATTTCTCTTAAGTTGTTTTTATCAAGAGAAATATATATAGAATCTATATTTTCTTTTAGCTGATCTAGGTTAGTTGCTCCTATAATATTACTAGTTACAAATGGCTGCTGGTTTACGAAAGCCAAAGCCATTGAGGTTAGGGAAAGGTTGTGCTTATTGGCAATCTCTAAATAAAGCTTTGCTGCTTCTGTACTTTGATTACTACTGTACCTTATAAATCTTTTAAATAAATTAAGTCTGCTATTAGGAGAATCTTTTTTCTCAATATACTTTCCTGATAGAACTCCACATCCTAAAGGAGAATATGCTAGAAGACCAACGTTTTCTTGCATGGAAACTTCTGCATTTCCAACTTCGAATTGTCTATTGAGAAGGGAATATGGATTTTGAATGGTTATCATCCTAGGTAATTCATTCTTAGATTCTTCTAAAAAACGCATCGTTCCCCACGGGTTTTCATTGGATATACCAATATGACGAATTTTCCCAGTTTTAATTATTTCATCCAGAGTTTGAAGTACTTCGTTAAAATTATCTTTCCACTTTTCATTTTTATCGTATTTAAAGCCTCTTATTCCGAATCTATTGGTAAGTCTTTCTGGCCAGTGTAATTGATACAAGTCTATATAATCTGTTTGCAGTCTCTCTAGACTATTGTCTACCGCTTTTGTAAGCCCGGCTTTTTCAAATCCAGTAGTTCTAATGTGTTTGGTGTAATCTCCAGGTCCAGCAATTTTAGTAGCCAAGACTATAGAATCTCGTTTTTTACTTTTCTTAATCCAAGAACCAATAATTCTTTCTGTGTTGCCATATCTAGTAGCTTCTGCTGGGACTGGATACATTTCTGCTGTGTCAATGAAATTAACTCCTCTTTCTAAAGCATAATCTATTTGCTGGTGACCATCTGTCTCTGTGTTTTGTCGGCCATAGGTCATAGTTCCCAGACATATTCTACTAACCTTAATATCGGTATTGGGCAATAAATTATATTTCATCTTTTATTTTTTATTCATGACACTATTCTGTTTGTCAATAGATTCTTGATGAATAGCTTTTAGTAATTGCTGAATAAAAGTTCACTTAAACCATTTTCCTCTCCATATTTTACTCTGGACTTTAACATTTCTATCCATCGGTTATTTTGAAGTATGGTAACCTTGTTTTCTTTTTTGTGAACACCAATTTTCTCTACTAAATCCATTCTTCTTTTCAGTACGTCTAGTAGCTCAATGTCTAAATCGTCTATCTGAATTCTAAGCTGTTTTAAAGTTGCTTTAAATTCTTTGTCATCAGTTTCAAAGTTTCTAATTACAAGCTTATTTAGGATGTTTTCCAACTCCAATGGAGTAATTTGTTGATCATTGTCACTCAATGCATTTTCTGGATCAATATGGGTTTCAATCATAAGACCATCGTAGCTCATGTCCATTGCCTTTTGAGCAATTTCTAAAATATGGTTGCTATTTCCAGTGATATGACTAGGATCACAAATCATTGGAAGTTTTGGAAACTTTCTTTTCAAATCTAGTGCTAATTGCCACTGAGGAATATTTCTATATTTAGAATTTTTATAGGTAAAAAATCCTCTGTGAATAGCTGCTAAATTGTAAATGCCAGAATCTAAAAGTCTTTCTATAGCTCCTATCCAAAGATTTACTTCAGGATTTATTGGGTTTTTAACCATTACTGGAATATCAACTCCTTTCAAAGAATCTGCTATTTCTTGCATAGCAAATGGATTTCCAGTAGTTCTAGCACCAATCCAAAGTATATCCACTTCATGTTTTAAAGCAAGTTCTACATGCTTTGCTTTGGCAACTTCTACTGTAGATTTTAGTCCAGTTTCTTCTTTTACTTTTTGTATCCATTGAAGCCCTTTAGAACCAATCCCTTCGAAACTGTTGGGTCTTGTTCTAGGTTTCCAAATTCCAGCTCTGAAAATTAAATTCTTATGTTTTTTTAGTTGGTGAGCAGTCTCTAAAGTTTGTTTTTCAGATTCTGCACTACAAGGACCAGCAATTAGAATAGGTTTGGTTGGGCCAAATTTATTTTGAAAATTGTTAATCATTATATTTAACGAAGATATTTAGATAATTTTAGTACAAGAAAAATTGTTTAATAAACTTATATTTATTTAGTAAATAAAATACAATGGTTCACGGTACACATAATGCAATTCAAGACGATAGAAATAACCACATAAAAATTTATGTAAATGGAGAGATTTTAAATAGAAAGGATGCTAAAATAAGTGTTTTTGACAGTGGATATTTAGTAGGAGATGGAATTTGGGAAGCAGTGAGACTGTATAGAGGAACACTTGTTTTTTTAGACGATCATTTTTCTAGACTGTGGTCTGCTGCAAAAGCAACAGGAATAAAATTGCCATATTCTACATTAGAACTTAAAGCTATTGTAGAAAAGGTTTTACAAACCAATAATATGCAAGACGGTGTCCATGTTAGAATAATGGTGACAAGAGGTATTAAGAAAACTCCTTCTCAAGACCCAAGACTCACTATTAGTGGTCCTAATTTGGTAATTATTCCAGAATACAAAACGGCAGATCCTACTTCAAAAAATAAGGGAATCAAACTTTTTACTTCAACTGTAAGAAGGGGTTCACCAGATTATTTAGATCCTAAACTAAACTGCCACAGCAAGTTACATGAAGTTCAGGCTTTGATACAGGCGATTGAAGCAGGCGCAGATGAAGCTTTGATGTTGGATGTTAATGGTTTTGTTTCTACATGTAACTCCACCAATTTTTTCATTGTTAAAAATGGAATAGTTTTTACATCCACAGGTCAGTATTGTATGAATGGAATTACTAGACAAAAAATAATAGATGTTTGTAAAGCCAATAATATTGAAGTTAGAGAAACCAACTTTTCTCTTTTTGATGTTTATGCTGCTGATGAAGCATTTGTCACAGGAACTTTTGGTGGTGTAACGCCTGTAATTTCTATTGATGGAAAACTTATAGAGAACAATTCAAATATTGAATTCTCAGCGACTTTAGAAAAACATTATAAATCGTTGGTTGAAAGTCAGATTCAATGAGTAAGATAATTTGTTTGTGGGCTAGTCCAAGAAATATTTCTACAGCAATGATGTATTCTTTTGCTCAAATAAAAGAGACGATAGTAGTGGACGAACCTTTCTACGCTTATTATTTAAACAATGTAAATCCAAACACTTTACATCCAGGAAAAAAAGACATATTAAAAAGTCAATCTTCAAATTTTAAAAAGGTTTTACAAGAATTAAATGAACTCAATACCAAAGAGCTAATTTTTATAAAAAATATGACCCATCACTTAGATAGACAAAACATAGATTTTACTAAAAATTGGATTAATATTATACTAACTAGGTCTCCTAAAAGATCTATTGCTTCTTTTTCTAAGGTTATAAAAAATCCAACTTTACAAGATCTAGGCTATAAATTACAATACGAATTGGCCAAAGAGTTTCAAAAAAATAAAATAGAATTTTATTTACTTAAGGCTGAGGATTTGCTAATGAATCCGGAAAAACACCTAAAAAAAATTTGTGATTTTTCTAAGATTAAATTTTCTAAAAAAATGCTTAGTTGGCCAAAAGGTGGGATTAGTGAAGATGGTGTGTGGGCAAAGTATTGGTATGAAAATGTGCATAATTCTACAGAATTTAAGGAGAGTAATTCGCAAGAAGAGATTCAATTACCAGTAAAATATAATTCACTTTTAAAGGAAGCTAGTTTTTATTACGATGCTTTAAAAAATATCTGATAAAATAAAATATAAATTCAGCTTTTAAATTGGTATGTTTATCCCTTGAACTATTTATCTGTAGAAAATATAAGTAAGTCTTTTGGAGAAAGAGTGCTTTTTGAGGGGTTAAATTTTGGACTAAATTATGGAGATAAAGTAGCTTTAATTGCCAATAATGGCTCTGGTAAAACCAGTATGCTAAAAATTATAGCAGGAAAAGATGTTCCTGGAACAGGCAAAGTAACGCTTAGAAATGGAATTAGAATTGGTTATTTAGAGCAAGAGCCTGTTTTTAATGAAAAGTATACTATCAACGAACTATTGTACAGTTCGAATGCAGAGATAGTTAAAACAATAAGAGAATATGAATCTGCACTTGAAATGCAGACCAACGATTATAATGACACTACTGCTGAAAGGTTTGAAAAAGCTTCCTTAGATATGGAAAAGGCCAATGCTTGGAATTTTGATAATGAGCTTAAGCAAATACTTTCCAAATTTAAAATAGTAGACTTAGAAGCAAAGGTAGAAATGCTTTCCGGAGGTCAAAAAAAGCGTTTGGCTTTGGCTTTATTGCTTATAGACGCTCCAGATATGTTGTTGCTTGACGAACCCACCAATCATTTGGATATTGAGATGATAGAATGGCTAGAGGAGTATTTAAAAAACCAAAATATTACACTTTTAATGATTACCCACGATCGCTATTTTTTAGATCGTGTTTGTAACCATATTTTAGAATTGGAAAATGGTAAGTTGTACCACCACAAAGGTAATTACAGCTATTTTCTAGTGAAAAGAGACGAAAGGGAAAGTAATTTCAATGTAGAGCTATCTAAGGCTGGTAGACTAATGAAAAAAGAGCTAGAGTGGATAAGAAAATCTCCTAAGGCCAGAACTACTAAGTCAAAGGCTAGGGTAG
>CAYREL010000059.1:0-6157 GCA_964423275.1 uncultured Flavobacteriales bacterium
TTTTTTTGTAGGTTTTGTTTTACTACCAATAAGAGATTCAATAGGAATTGGATCGTAATTCAAAATTGTTCTTGAAAGCTGGTCTAGATTGTGTCGCTTTTCAGGATCAATTAAGTAGTGAGCTATCATTGTATCAAAACAAAACTCATTAATCTCAATACCATATTTAAATAGTATTCCATAATCGTACTTTAGATTGTGTGCGATTTTTATTGTTTTAGATTGGAAAAAGTCTTTGTATAAATCTATTAGGGTCTCCTCTTTTGATACATCACAGTAAAAAGCAATGTTCTTGCTAAAAGAAAATGATATACCAAGTAATTTTGCTTTGTCTATTTCTAAGGAGGTAGTTTCAGTATCAAATGATACAGCATCTTTAGAGGATAATTCTTTTATGAAATCTAAATGTTCCTCTCTAGTTTGAATTAAATTGTAGTCTGGTTTTGTAGAACTAAAATCCTGCAGATTTGTTGTTGATTCAGGTTCGTTTTCAGCGGAAGAAAATAAATCCATTTGCTTTTCTTGATAAATTGGCTTGCCAAGAATTCTTTTACCTAATTGATTAAATTCTAACTCTTTGAGGATATCTGTCAAAGGCTTTTCATCAATTTCCTTTCTTTTATAAATCGACTCGTTAAATTCCACAGGACAGTCAAGGATAATGGTAGCTAGTTTTTTAGAAATTAATCCTTGGTCAGCAAAATTCTCTACATTTTCTTTTTGTTTCCCTTTTAAATCCTCCGTATTTGCCAATAGGTTTTCTATACTTCCGTAAATACCAATAAGTTTTTTTGCAGTTTTCTCTCCTATTCCAGGAATTCCAGGAATATTATCTACTGCATCTCCCCAAAGGCCTAAAATATCTATAACTTGTTCTGGACGCTCCACTTCAAATTTCTCACAGATTTCTTTAGGTCCAAGAATTTCACTAGGATTTCCACTTCTTCCAGGCTTGTAAATAAATATATTTTCACTAACAAGTTGTCCGAAATCCTTGTCGGGAGTCATCATAAAGACTTTATAGCCCTTTTTTTCTGCCTGCTTGGAAAGTGTGCCAATTAAATCATCCGCTTCAAAGCCAGAAACCATTTCCACTTGAATATTCATTGCTTTTAATATTTCAAAAATATAAGGAATCGCTTTTCTTATATCTTCGGGCATCTCTTGTCTATTGGCTTTGTATTCAGTAAAAATCTCTTCTCTGTTAGAACCCCCAGGTGGGTCAAAAACAACTCCTAAGTGAGTAGGCTCATGATTGTTAATCACCTCCAATAAGCTATTACAAAAACCAAAAATTGCAGAAGTATTTAAGCCTTTGGAGTTTATTCTGGGATTATTAATGAATGCAAAATGAGCTCTATAGATTAAAGCATATGCATCTAATAAAAAAAGCTTTTTTTCCATTTAATTGTTGTATAAGTAGGTTAAAACAGTCTGTCCAACAGCTTTTAGTGTTTGCCGGTCAATAATTTCCATATTGTCTTGATGAGTATGGTGGAACTTTCCAAAATCAAATCTATTTGTGAATGGACTTATATCGTAGTGAATTATATCTAAAGTAGGGATTTGAGTTAGCTCGTTGATGTAGGTATGGTCGTCAGTAAGAGGAGGAGCAATTTTATTTTTGAAGAAACTTCCATAGCCTAAATACTGTCCAAGTTTCCAGATCTTATTTAGATGATAGCCTGCATACATTCTAGAGATTTCTTCTTTTGGAAATATTGCATTTTTTGCTCCTACCATATCCAATAATATTCCAAAGTTTGGCTTTTGGTAATTTTTAGGGAGATTATAGCTCCAGAACTGAGAACCAAGACACCAAGTATCGTTCATAGCTTGCAAATCTGAAAAACTTGAGTTGTAATTTGGGGCGCCATAATCTTCTACATCAAAGAATATAATTTCCAAACCAATTTTCAAGCTGTCTTTTTGTATTATTCTTGCTATTTCCAATAAAACACCTACGCCACTTGCGCCATCGTTAGCTCCTATTATTGGGAGGTTAATATTTTGAGTATCTCTATCGGCAAATGGTCTTGTATCCCAGTGAGCACACAACATAATTTTTTTTGAAGAGTTTTTATTGAAGTTCCCAATAATATTTCTTACTGGCAGCTTAGCACCATTAAATGCAGTAACCTCACCAACTTGTTGAGAAATTTCGAACCCCAAAGAAGCAAGCTTGTTGGAAAGCCAATCGCCACATTTAACGTGATTAGAGGAATTGGGCACTCTAGGACCAAAACTAACTTGTTTAACAATAAATTTATAGGCGCTGTCTTCATTAAAGGTTCCTGATTCCAACCATTTCTCTACCTTCTTATCAATTTTCTTTTCAGGCTTTTCGGGATTATTTTCACAAGACATTAAGACTAGCAAGACAACCAACAAAAGAAAAATTCTCTGGATTAAAAACCCCATTTAATAATTATAAATATTCTTTAGCTAAAATAACCAAGTTCATGATAAAATCCCCTTAAATTCAATTTATTGTTATTATATAATTATAATATCAATTAGAACTATATTTGTTAGTAGATGAAGCTATATTCAAAAAAACAACGATGGAAAAAAATATTACTGTTAGCTGGTATTTTGATAATTGGCATCATATTTTGGTTGACTTCTATTTTAGTTTCTAACGTTAAAGAATCTGAATTAGAAAAAATTCGTTTTTGGAGTGAAGCAGTTAAAAAGAAAGCAGAGTTGGTCAGACTTACAAATATTGCTTTTCAGGAGTTGTCACAAAACGAAACCAATAATGTTTATTTATGGGCTAGAGCAACAAAAGAGTTTCAAAAGTCTTTAAATGATTTTGGACTTGCTTTAGAAATTATCCAAAACAATGACAATATTCCTCTTATACTTACGGACAATAATGGTGTTTATATTTCGCATAAAAACATTGATTTATTAGAAATAAGTGATTCAAAGAAAAGACAAGATAAGTCAGATTCTATTACCTTAAAATGGGCATCTCAAAACACACCTATTGAATTTAATTATTATCAAAATAGAGTGCAAAGAATATTTTACTCTAACTCCTCAAAATATTTCCAACTCCAATCTCAACGCGATTCATTAATTAATTCATTCTCAAAAGAAATAATGAATAATATCGCTCAATTACCAGTAGTTTTTTGGAGCCAAAGTGGAGACTCTTTAATTGCCTCAAATGTCGTTAATAAAGAAATGAAAAGATTGGAAATGGATTTAATTATTCAAGAAATGTCTGAAAACAATAATCCAGTAGAAATATATTTAGGTAATAATGATAATGGCCTTATTTACTACAGCAACTCTAAAATATTATTTCAGTTGCAATATTTTCCTTTACTTACTCTTATAATAGTTGCTCTTTTTCTCCTTGTATCATACCTTTCTTTTTCTTCCTTTAGGCGCTCTGAACAAAATCAAGTATGGGCAGGAATGGCCAAAGAAACTGCTCACCAACTAGGAACACCTCTATCTTCACTCTATGGCTGGATTACACTTTTAAAGGAAAACGGACATGAAAATTCAGAAGCTTTTATTGAAATGGAAAAAGACATTGAAAGATTAACTGTAGTAAGTGAGCGATTTTCTAAAATAGGATCTTCTGTTGAGATTATTGAAACTGATTTAGTAGAATTCTTTAACAATTATATTTCCTATATGAAAAAAAGAATTCCCAAAACTGTAGAATTAAATATGGAATTTATTAACCAGCCACTTCATGCATCAATTAATGCGCCATTATTTAGTTGGGTAATTGAAAACGTTATAAAAAATGCTGCAGATGCAATGGAAGGCAATGGCAATATCAATTTAAATATTGAAAAGCAACAAAATAGTATTGTAATAAAAGTTAAAGACAACGGGAAGGGAATTCCTTCCTCCATCCAAAAAACAATTTTTCAACCTGGATATACTACCAAAGATAGAGGATGGGGATTAGGATTATCATTGGCTAAAAGAATTGTTGAGGGTCACCATAATGGTAAAATTTATATTTCGTCAAGCAAAAAGGGGATTGGAACCGTAGTTGAGATAACCTTGCCATCCTCAAAATAATTCATTTAGTAACGCATTTGAAGACAATACTTATTACTTTTGTTTTCCTTAAAACAACAAAAACATATGGACATTAAAAAAATATTAAATTCTTTAGGTATAGAAACCAAAAATTCTGGAGCTGCAATTGGCGGAGACTGGTTAAAAACATCAGGAGATACAATTATTTCTGTATCCCCAGTAGATGGCCAAGAAATAGGTAGTGTTGTTTGTGCAACTGAACAAGATTATCAAAAGTGTATAGATGCAGGTTTAGATGCATTTTCTGATTGGAGAATGATGCCAGCGCCACAAAGAGGTGAAATTGTTAGACAATTTGGAGAAGCATTAAGGTCAAAAAAAGAAGCATTAGGTGCACTTGTTTCTTATGAAATGGGAAAGTCCTTTCAGGAAGGGCTGGGGGAAGTCCAAGAAATGATTGATATATGTGATTTTGCAGTTGGTTTGTCAAGGCAATTACATGGATTAACTATGCATTCAGAAAGACCAATGCATAGAATGTACGAGCAGTACCATCCACTAGGAATTGTAGGTATAATTTCTGCATTTAATTTTCCTGTTGCAGTTTGGGCATGGAATACTGCTTTGGCTTGGATATGTGGAGATGTTTGTATTTGGAAACCATCTGAAAAGGCTCCTTTATGTGGTGTAGCATGCCAAAAAATAATAGCAGAAGTATTAGATAAAAATAATCTTCACAAAGGAATATGTACAATTGTAATTGGAGATGCAGATATAGGAAAGCTTATGTCTGCTGATAAAAGAATTCCATTAGTTTCTGCAACTGGATCTACAAGAATGGGAAAATCAGTTGGAGAAGTAGTTGGAAAAAGATTAGGAAAGTCTCTATTAGAACTTGGTGGAAATAATGCAGTTATATTAACCCCGAATGCTGATCTTAAAATGGTCATTCCAGCATTAGTTTTTGGTGCGGTAGGAACTACTGGGCAAAGGTGTACTTCAACAAGAAGATTAATAATCCATGAAGACATTTATCAAAATGTTAAAACAGCAATGGTTAACGCTTATAATCAGCTAAGGATTGGAGACCCACTAGATGAGTCCAATCATGTTGGGCCTTTAATTGATCAAGCTGCAGTAAAAATGTATTTAGACGCTATTCAAGCAGCAAAATTGGAAGGTGGAAATGTTGTGGTTGATGGTGGCCAATTAAGTGGAGCTGGATATGAAAGCAATTGCTACGTAAAGCCAGTAATTATTGAGGCAGAAAATAGTTTTAAAATAGTACAACATGAGACATTTGCCCCTATTTTATATTTAATTAAATATAGTGGAGATGTTAATCAAGCAATAGCAATTCAGAATGATGTTCCTCAGGGTCTTTCATCAGCAATTATGACTAGTGACATGAGAGAACAAGAAACATTTTTATCTCATCAAGGATCTGATTGTGGAATTGCAAATGTAAATATTGGGACTTCTGGTGCTGAAATTGGAGGTGCATTTGGCGGAGAAAAAGAAACTGGTGGTGGAAGAGAATCTGGTTCAGATGCTTGGAAAATTTATATGAGAAGACAAACCAATACTATTAACTGGGGAACTTCTCTGCCTTTGGCTCAAGGAATTAAATTTGAGCTTTAAGAACTATACCCTAGACTTTCTCTAACTCTATTTAAGGTGGTATCTGCCACTTTTTTTGCTTTTTGAGCACCATTTCGTAAAACATCTTCAACTTCTTGAGGATGGTTTATATAGTGATTGAATTTTTCTCTTTGTGATGCAAAAGACTTAACCAATTCTTCTATTAATTCTTTTTTAGCATGACCCCACCCATAGCCTCCTGCCTTTAGGTTTTCTGCCATTTTACTACTTTTTTCACTGGATGCAATTAAATTGTATAAATGATAGACTGTAGAATTATTGGGGTCTTTTGGAGCCTCTAGTGGAGAATTATCAGTAATTATATTTTTATTAATTATTTTTTTAATGGATTTTTCGTCTTCAAATAGGTCTATGGTATTTTCCCTGGACTTACTCATTTTTTCTCCATCTGTTCCTGGTATTAATTGAGCATCTTTTTGCAGTTTTGCTTCTGGAATAATAAAAACTTCTCCATACTTATGATTGATTCTTGAAGCTACAT
>CAYREL010000060.1:0-4181 GCA_964423275.1 uncultured Flavobacteriales bacterium
CTAACTTTTGGACCTGGAGAAATGAAATGTACAATTTAGCGCTAAATATAGACCCAGACAGTTTACAGGGAATTGCTACTATGCTATACAGTGAAATGTTGAAAAATGGATATACTAGTGTAGCAGAATTTCATTATTTACACCACGATAAAAATGGAAATAAATATTCCAATGTCAGTGAACTCGGAGAGAGGCTATTAATAGCAGCTAAAGATGCAGGAATACACATTACACTTGTTCCAATATTTTATAATAAAGGTGGTTTTCAAAAAAAACACGAACCTGAGCAAAAACGATTTATTAGCCATAATTCAGAAGAATATATTCACCTTTTTGAAAAGACTTTAAAAACTGCAGAAAAATATAAAAGCAATGTAGGAATTGGAGCACATTCTATAAGAGCTGTTGATGAAAAGATGTTGGGAGAAATAAACGATTATAATAAAGGCAAATACCCATTTCATCTTCATATAGCTGAACAAATTAAAGAAGTAGATGAATCTAAGAAGTATCTTGGACAAACACCAGTTGAATGGCTTTATAATAATTTTAAAATTGGCATAAATCACCATCTTGTACACGCAACTCATTTAACAGAGAAAGAAACTAAATTAATTTGTTCTAACAACTCTAATGTTATTTTATGTCCTATTACTGAAGGAAATCTTGCAGATGGAATTTTTAATTACAATTTGTTTCAGGAACTAGGAGGTAATTGGTGTATAGGTAGTGATAGTAATGTGGGATTGAATCCGTTTGAAGAAATAAGGTTGCTTGACTATACCAACAGACTAAAGACCAATAACCGAGATACTTTTAAAAATTCTAAATCTGCAAATTCTGGGGAGATTGCTTTCCAAGCTATTTATAAGAATGGTCATAAAGCAATGGGAGATAAAAAATCAGATTATTTTGAAATTGGAGGAACTATGGATTTTTTAGATATTGATCATAACCATCCTTTAATATCTAATTCTTCAGAAAAAAACTTATTAAATACTATAATTTATAGTACAGATGTCAGAAGCATAATAAGTACTTACACAAGAGGGACAAAAAGAGGAAATGATTTAGATGCGAAAGAGAGGATAATTGCAAATTACAATAATGCAATTAAAAATATAAAAAATTATTAGGCTCTTCCCATGGTTTTTAAATGGCTGAAATGATGCTTTAAAGCGCTAACAAAAGTATTACTTGCATGATACGGCAGATTAAATTCTTTAGCAGTTTTCTTAACTATTTTAGAAATATCATGGTAATGAACGTGGCAAATATTTGGGAAAAGATGATGCTCAATTTGATAATTTAAACCTCCAATAAACCAAGAGAAAAATGATTTTGAATTTGAAAAGTTAGCTGTAGTTTCTAACTGGTGAACATACCAATTTTTCTCAACCATTCCATCATTATTTGGTAAAGGAAATTCTGTTTGATCAACAATGTGGGCGCATAAAAATACAGTTGATAAGAAAAAACCAGCAATAAACTCCATTATGAAAAAACCAGCTATATTAATTCCAAGATTACCTGTAACTAAGGTTGGGAGAATTAGAATTAAAAAAACGTAAATAACTTTCCAAAACACTAAAGAAAACAATGCTTTTGTAAAAGAAATTCCTTGAGATTTCAACAGACCTTTTATATTGTACTTAATTAGATGTATAAAATCTTTACTTACTAACCACGAAATAGTTAATAATCCATATACGAACCATGCGTAAATATGCTGGAATTTATGTAAAGTTTTTTTCTCTTGGTCATGAGAAAACCTAAGAATTATACCAGCATCTACATCTTCATCCATTCCAATGATGTTGGTGTAAGTATGGTGAAGGACATTATGTTGAATTCTCCAGTTTAAGTCATAACCTCCGCAAATATTTAAAAAGTAACCAATCCATTTATTTACAGTCATGTTTTTAGAATAGGCATTGTGGTTACCATCGTGCATTACAGACATTCCAATACCTGCCATTCCAAAACCAATAATGGCCCATAGTAATAATACTATTGGTGAAGAAAGATTGAGTGTTAAAATGAGAACATAAGGTACAATGTAAATAGCCATCATGAAAAATGTTTTAAATATCATAGCGGCATTATGATTTTTAGAAATATTATTTTCCTTGAAATAAGAGTTGACTCTTTTTCTTAAAACCTTTACAAATTCAGGTTTTGTTGTATCGAACTTTATGTTTTTAATTGTTGAGATAGTTTCTAATTTTTAACAAATAAATGATGTTTTAACTTAACTTTTTTTTTGTTCAATGTTTTATGCCATTTTATATGTTCCTAAATGTTTTAAAAATTTGTAATGACTACGAACAGCCGAAAACATATTTTTATAAGACTTGTAAGGCACATTAAATTCCTGGGCTGTAGACTGAACGATTTTACTAATTTTTTTATAGTGTATGTGGCAAATGTTGGGAAAAAGATGGTGTTCAATTTGAAAATTCAAACCACCAATAAACCAAGAAAGTATTCTAGAGTTCATAGCAAAATTACAAGTAGTATTTAATTGGTGAACAAACCAATTTTTATCCACAACTCTACTTTCATTTAAAGAATTAAAATCGTTCGGCTCCATGACATGAGCACATTGAAATACAACCGATAAAATAAGACCCGCAGTATAATGCATTGTGAAATAGCCTATTAATACCAACCACCAATTATCTAAGAAAATAAGTGGCAGAACCAAAGCATAAGCATAGTATATAATTTTATAAAAAATAAGAAGTGCCATTTGATTTGTGAAATTTCTTTTTTGAATCTTTAAAAGACCATTCTTATGGTATCTTATTAGCTGCAGAAAATCTTTTTCAAATGCCCATTGCAGGGTCATAAGACCATAGAGAAACCAAGCATACAGATGTTGGTATTTATGGTGTTTCTTTAATTTTTGATCTGGTGAAAATCTAAACATAACCCCTGAATCTAAATCCTCATCCATAGAGGAAATATTGGTGTAGGTGTGATGCAATACATTGTGTTGAATTCTCCAATTAATATAATTACCTCCTAAAAAAGTGATAAAAAAACTGAAGAAATTATTTATTTTTTTATTTTTCGAATAGGCTCCATGATTGGCATCGTGCATTACTGACATTCCAATTCCTGCCATTCCAAACCCCATAGCAAACCATAAAATAATAGTGAAATAAGAAGCGTTAAATATGTAAAGAAGAGAATAAGATCCAAAATAGAGTAAAATTAAAAGTATGGTCTTAAGAAACATGTTGAAATTAGCATGTTTAGAGATTTTATTTTCACTGAAATAATTATCAACTCTTTTTTTGAGAGTCTTAACAAAAACACTTTTTTTCCTGTCGAAACTTACAGATTTAAAACTCATTGGCCTAATTTTGATATAAATGTAGTACATTAATTTAACGTTATATATCCATGTTTAATGTATAATTAACATTATTATGAACATAAAATTCAATTAATGATTACTATTCATGTTCTACAAAATCAATCCCATACTGCTTTAGTTCTTCTAAAACTGGATCATAAATTTGCTTATCCAAAGGCAATACTACACCTCTAGTTTTAATGCTTCCATTAAGTAACATTTTAGTAGCTATTCCAAGTGGTAATCCAACTGTGTCGCTCATAGCAGTAATATTAGAATCTTTTCCGATGTAAGCCATGTGAGATATTAATTCCTTTTCAATTTCATCAAGTGTGTAAGTAACTCTATGCCACATAACAATCATGTCTTTATCTTTAGGGCTTAACGTCCATTTTTCATGAAGAATTTTTTGTAATATCTGAGCTGGAGAAGCATCTTTGAGACCTATTTTCCTATCTTCAAAAATACCTAACCAAACTAATTTCTCCCACATATAATCGTCTTGCTCTATCCTAAGATAATGGCGAAGCTTTAGTTCTACAGAGTCGTAAGTATTAAACTTAAGAAAAGAATTTATAAATTCTCTATTGGTCATATTTTCTGACCCTTCAACAATGTAAGAATCATCAGTGGCACCAAGCTGAACAAAAATATTCCAAGCCCTGCAGAAACCTACTTTTCTTAAAGTTCCTCTATACATTGTAGAAATATTATCCAATTCGTAAATAGACCTATATTTCAGTGAATCTCTATTTGGATAACCTTCAAACTTTCCATATCCTGGAACATCAATTATTTCTGTTCTTCTAAATAACTT
>CAYREL010000060.1:4191-6155 GCA_964423275.1 uncultured Flavobacteriales bacterium
TTATGGTAAGGTATGTACTTGTACTTTCCCTCCTTTATAAATTTAGCACTTCCACCTTGACCAGCCAAAACAACATTTCTTGGATTCCATGTAAATTTGTAATTCCAAGGATTATCATCACTTTCAGGAGCAACTAATCCCCCTGTGTAGGACTCAAAACCTTTAACTTCTCCCCCTTTAGCCTTAACCTGGTCAATGAGTTTTTTTGCAGACATATGATCAATCCCTGGATCTAATCCAAGTTCGTTTAATACCAAAACATTGTTTTTTAAAGCATTTTCATTTAAGGACTTTATTTCGTTTGTAATATAACTCGGTGTAATAACATGAACACCACAATCTACAGAGTCTTTCAATACTTTATAATGCATATGTGCCGGAAGCATAGATATCACAACATCTGAAGATTTTATATATTCTTTTCTTTTCACGTCGTTATTTGCATCTAGCTGATAAGAAAATCCATTTGGATGATTGCCTATCTTGCTCTCGGCCAACTTTAAATTAAAGTCTACTACGGTCACCGTCCATTTTTCTAGATCTGAATTATCTAACAAATATTTAATAAGTGAAGTAGAGGATCTTCCGGAACCAATGACCAATATTTTTTTCATATTTATTTTTTATAAATGCTAACCAATCATTTTTTGTTTTGATAGAATAGAATTTATATTTGCTCACAATATATGAAAACAGATCGGTTATTTTTATCATTTTCAATACTTGGAATAGCAATTGCTACATTATTTGGAGCATTTGGCGCTCATTCTCTAAAGGATTTATTTTCCACATATGAAATGGATGTATGGAACAAAGGAATATTCTATCAGATTTCTAATTCTTTGGGATTGATGATTTTAGTGGCTTTGAGAAAAATTGAGCTAATTAAAAAAAATGACTTGCCATTTTATTTTTTAATAATTGGAATAGTTTTTTTTTCTTTCTCATTATACATAATTTCTTTAACAAATGTTTTTCTTCACCCTCAACATTGGCTAAAAACATTAATGATTCCTGTTACTCCTATCGGTGGAAGTTTGATAATTATAGGGTGGGTTTTAGTTTTTCTTCGTGTTAAAAAATGACAATCATACACAATTTTTATTTTTTTTAAAAAAAATTAAAAACCTTATTTAGATTTATTCTAAATAAATATATTTGCAAAAAAAACTTATTTTTTCTTACCATGATTAGATTATACGCCTTAACATTTACCCTGCTATTTGCTGTTTCTTGTACAAACAATGAAGAAGTACAAAATCCAGTAGAAGAAACAAAAAAAGAATCTCTAACTCTTTACACTCACAGACATTACGACTCAGATAAATTAATTTTCAAAAAATTTGAAGAAAAAACTGGAATAAAAATAAATGTTGTAAAAGCAAGTGCAGATGAACTGATTCAAAAAATGGAAACAGAAGGCAATCAATCCCCAGCAGATTTGTTATTAACTGTAGACGCTGGTCGTTTGGTAAGAGCAAAAAATAAAAACCTTCTTCAATCTTCAAGTTCAGATATTTTAAATACTACCATTCCTACTCACCTTAAAGATTCTAGCAATTACTGGTTTGGTTTAACCAAAAGAGCTAGAGTAATAGTTTATAACAAAACAACTGTAGATTCTTCTGATTTATCAGACTACGAAGATTTAGTAAATGAGAATTGGAAAAATAAAATATTAATTCGTTCTTCCAATAACATATACAATCAATCTCTTATGGCGTCTATTATTGCCAATAAAGGTGAAGATTCAGCAAAAAAATGGGCTGAAGGGATAGTAAATAATTTTGCAAGATCGCCCAAAGGAAACGACAGAGATCAGGTAAAAGCAATTTTAGCAAATGAAGGTGAAATAGCAATTATCAACACTTATTATTTAGGGAAACTTATCAACTCAAAAGACTCCAATGAAGTAGCAGCTGGAAATGCAGTAGGTATATTTTTTCCAAATCAAGAAAATAGAG
>CAYREL010000061.1:0-6041 GCA_964423275.1 uncultured Flavobacteriales bacterium
CGCATTTAGGACCTCAACTAGGAATTGCATGCGGTATAGCATTGGCTGAAAAAATAGAAAAAACAAATAAATCTGTTTTAGTATTTAGCGGTGACGGAGGTGCAAGTGAAGGAGATTTTCATGAAGCTTTAAATGTTGCTTCAGTATGGCAATTGCCTGTAATATTTATAATTGAAAATAACCAATGGGGACTGTCAACTCCCTCCAAGGAACAGTTTAATTGCAAGCAGTTTATCGACAAAGGAATTGGATACGGAATGAAAGCTGAGCAGGTGGATGGCAACAACATTCTTGAAGTTTACGACTGTATAAAGAAAGTTAAATTGTCACAGTCAAAAAAACCTGAGCCATTCTTAGTAGAAGCATTAACCTTTAGAATTAGAGGTCACGAGGAAGCGTCCGGAACAAAATACTATCCTGAAGGACTGCAAGATAAATGGAAAACCAAAGACCCCATTTTAAAACTTGAAACATCAATTTTAAATGATAAAATTCTCAGTAAGGAAGATATCGAAGAAACTAAAAAAATAATTAAAGAAGAAATAAATATTGCTTGGCTAAAAGCCTTTGAAACCCCAAAATTAAAGGCAGATTTAAGTTCTGAATTAGAAGATATTTATAAAAAACACTCCAATAGCGAAACTTACTCTAAAGAAAACAAAAAAGAAATTAGGTTTATTGATGCTCTTTCTCAAGGACTTTTCCAAGGAATGGAGAGATTTGAAAATTCTATAATTATGGGACAAGATATTGCTGAATATGGGGGTGTTTTTAAAATGACCGAGGGTTTTCTAGAAAAATTTGGCAAAGATAGAGTTAGAAATACTCCTCTTTGTGAATCTGCAATTGTTGGTGCGGCCTTAGGACTTTCTATAAAAAATAAAAAAGCAATAATGGAAATGCAGTTTGCAGATTTTGTTACTGTAGGGTTTAATCAAATTGTAAATAATTTAGCTAAGTTACATTACAGATGGGGGCAAAATGCAGATGTGGTAATTAGAATGCCTACTGGAGCTGGAGTTGGAGCTGGACCGTTTCATTCACAAAGTAATGAGGCTTGGTTTTCTCATACTCCTGGTCTAAAAGTTTTGTATCCATCTAACCCAGAAGATGCAAAAGGATTAATGCTGGCTGCGATTGAAGATCCAAATCCAGTAATGATCTTTGAGCACAAGGCTTTGTATAGAAGTCTAACTGGAATGGTTTCTGAGAACTATTACGTTACTCCTATTGGAAAAGCAAAACTAATTGAAGAAGGCAACGAGTTAAGTATTATCACTTATGGTATGGGGGTTCATTGGGCTAAAAAAGCAATTAAAGAAAAAAATATTTCAGCTGATATATTAGATTTAAGGACACTTTTACCACTTGATAAAGAATCTATATTTGAAAGTGTTAAAAAAACCAACAAAGTACTAGTTCTACACGAAGATTGTTTAACAGGTGGAATTGGAGGAGAAATTTCTTCTTTAATCAATGAAAATTGTTTTGAATCTTTAGACGCTCCAATAATAAGATGTGCAAGTATGGATACGCCGGTTCCTTTTGCAAGTGATTTAGAAGATCAGTTTTTAGCCAATAAAAATTTGAATAAAAAAATTGATTATTTGATAAATTATTAACTGTGAGAAAAATTTATTATTTATTATTATTTGTGCCATTTTTATCCCAGGGACAGCAAAAAGGTGAGCTTGTTTTAGGAATTAATGGCGGAGGTTATTTTGCAAATAAAAATATTGCATTAATTTATGGTGGTAATTATACTACTTACAACGTATTTAGCATTTTTAATAATAGTATTAACAAACCTACTTTTGACCAATTTTTCCAATACCCCTACTCCATCTATGATCTACCCAATGATATTAAATATTCTATTGGAACTGAAATTGGGTTTCACCTAGGAAAGCAAAAAAGAAAAACCAAATATTATATAGATTTAAATTTTGCAGATATAAATGTTCAAGATTTTATAACCATTGCTATTGAAAATCAATCTGTAACACAGTCTTTGGAACCTGAATATTTCCCAGTTAGTATTAATGGAAAAGAAAAAAGAAACATGATAAATTTAGGAATTACCAGAACCATATATGAAGAGTCCAATCTATCTATATTAACTCCCTTATTTATTCAACTATTGGAAATGAGGTTAAAAGAGAATTATATTGTGGTTAATAACCAACAATTCTATATAATTCATAGTTCTGCTAGTCAGACCAACCAAAGTCAAGACAATAGTCCTGGCGGTTATGGCCTTGGCTTTGGATCTGGACTTTTATTTAATTATTTTATAAATAAAGATTTGACTATTGATTTTGGCTACCATATTCAATACTCTAAAACCAATTTTTCGGAGCAATTAAATGAATGGGGAGTTCATCAATCCCTATTTGCAAGAGTAATTGTAAATGGTTCCAAGTACTTATCCAACCTAAATAATTAGAATTAATCTATGAAACTCTTTAAAGTAAGTAGTTTTAATTATTTGTTTTTATTATTTGCCATATTTATTCAAATTAGTTATTCATCTCAAGAAAAGAATAGTAAAGATTCCACCAGAAAAAAAAATATTACTCTAAATTCTACAGCACTAGCAGCAACCAGCTTGTCTTATTTTGGTCTTTATAACTTATGGTATAAAAAGTATCCTCAAAGTTCTTTTCATTTTTTCAATGATTTAGAAGAATGGAACTATATGGACAAAACAGGTCACATATTTTCTTCATATCAAGTCGCTAGGAAAAGTTATTTGTTTTTAGAGAAAAAAAATATTAAAAATCCTATTGAAAAAAGTTGTTTCTATAGCTTGTTTTTCATGCTGGGGATTGAAGTTTTAGATGGATTTTCTAGAGAATGGGGATTTTCAAATTATGATTTAATTTCTAATTTTATTGGTACAGGACTTTTTTACGTTCAAGAAAAAGAATTCAACAACCAATTTCTAAAATTAAAATTCTCCTCTCATTTAAGCCATTACGCTAATTACAGGCCCACTTTGTTAGGTAATAGTTTCTCGGAAAGAATTTTTAAAGACTACAATGGACAGACCTATTGGATTACAATAGATTTTAACACAAAAATTCAAGAAAAATTTAAAGTTTTTAAGTTTGTCAACCTCGCTTTAGGATACTCCATAGATGGGTTTACAGGTGCTAGATATAATCCAAATTTAAATTGTTTAGAATGTAATCATTTAAATAGGCAATCACAATACATACTAAGTTTTGATTTAGATTTAACAGAAATAAAAACAAAAAATAAATTTTTAAAATTATTTATTAATACTTTCTCTATAATAAAATTCCCAGCTCCAGCAGTCATATTCCAAAACAAAAATCAATTTAAATGGCTCTATTTTTAAATATTTAGAGCAATTATTAAAAAAAATCTTTTTATACTATTCTAAATTATTAGATTTTCACTTTCTTTGACGATATGGAAATAGTTGGAATCTTTGGGACTTTAATTATGCTAATTGCATTGCAGGTGGTTTTAGGATTTGATAATCTTTTATACATAGCATTGGAGTCTAAAAAAGCCCCAATTGAAAAACAGGAATTTGTTAGGAGGATTGGTATTACAATAGCAATAATTTTAAGACTCGCTTTACTATTTATCCTAGTTAATTTGGTTGAAAAGTTTAAAAACCCGTTTTTAATTAGTGAAACTGAATTTATTTCCTTTGAAATGAATCTACATAGTCTTATCATTTTATTTGGTGGTGGATTTATTCTCTACACATCAGTTAAAGAAATTTGGCACATGATTATTTTTAATGAGCATCAAGAACAGAAAACCAAAGCTTCTACTAAAAAAGTAATTTTTATGATTGTTTTAATGAATCTTGTCTTCTCGTTTGATTCAATTCTAAGTGCGATGGCACTAACTGATAATTTTGTGATAATGGCAATATCAATTGTTGTTGGTGGTGTTTTGATGATTTTAGCAGCAAATAAAGTATCTGAATTTTTACAAAAAAATAGAAAATATGAGGTTTTAGGGCTTTTTATATTATTTGTAGTTGGGGTAATGTTATTAACTGAAGGAGGTGAAAAAGCTAATCTTAAAATATTAGGCAATTCCATTAATGCAATGAACAAAGCTACATTTTATTTTATAATCTCTATTCTAGCATTTGTGGATATTGTTCAAAGTAAATACCAAAAAAACTTAATGAAGAAAAATAAATTTCAATAATTTCTTTGAAACAATTAAACAAAATAACAAACGCTAATATTTGTACATATTTTAGAGAAAAAAACAAATATGTTTGACAGTATTGATATAAAAAAAGAACTTATTAAAGTAAGAAGTAGTTCTGAAAATGATCTTCTAAACTCTGTTAATCAATTATTAGATAACGATATTGTTAAAGAAAATAAGATAGAGAAAAAAATTATAAAATCTAGTTCTAAAAATTATTTTGCAGAGATTAATACCAATTCTAAAGAAGATATTTTTAATATTGAATCCATTAAAAAAATAGCAATTCAACATCGTTTAAGATTTTTACCTACTAAATACTTCAAAAACGAAATACCAAAAGAAGCTATTTTTAAAATTAAAGAAATTGAAAAAGCAAATAATCTATCTGTTGAACATTTCTTCATTTTAGCTCCATCTCAAGCTTTTGATTTAGAGGACTGCAACAAAGATCCTTTATTATTCATCCCACTTAAAAATAAAAATTATTTGTTAGTTCACCAATGGGGAGACGATTTAGGATGGATTAAAAAAGCGATGGCCTTGCCCCTTAAAACTATAGAATCTATGTTTACAACTGTAGGAATTGTTGCATTTTTAATTGCCGCCTTAACACCTACATGGTTAATTTTGAATGGAGCAGAAGTTGATATGGGTTATTTTGGCTACCATAGAATAGCATGGTTTTTATATGCCTTTATAATGTTGTGTTCTCTTTCTACCTTCATTTGTTTTTCTCAAAACGTTTATCCTAGCGAGTACCAGTGGGATAAAAAGACTTACAACTAAATTAATTTCCCAAGGCAAATCTTGAGCTTTATAATTTTCTTTACCGAATTATAAATTTCTTTTCTGAAAGTCTGATCCTTTTCAATTAGTTCTAGAATATTTAACAATACTTTTTCTTCATTTATTGGCATAAGTAATTGATCACACCCTGCTTGAGCGGCCTTTAATCCATTGTTATCTAAACTAGCTACTCCTCCCATATTAAGAGCATCTGTAACGATCAGACCTTTAAAACCTAAAGAGTCTTTTAAAAGATTGGTAACAATATTTCGTGAACAAGTAGATGGCAAACCAAAGGTATTGTACTCTTCATTATTCTTTACAGCAAGATGGGCTACCATTATTGAAATCACACCACTTTGAATTAAAGGAATATAATTTTCAACTTCTTTCATTTCTCCATCAATAAAGATTAATTCCTTATGGGTATCTCCTTTAACATAACCATGTCCTGGAAAATGTTTTGCGGTAGCAATTATATTTCCCTTCTGAGTTGTATTTATGAACTTATTAGAAAAGGAAATAACCGTATCCATATTTAAACCAAAACTTCTATTACTAACTACCTTATTAGGTGAAGCGTCAATAACTGGAGCATAGTTCTGATTAATTCCAATTTTGTTAAGATCTTCTGAAATTATACTGGCTATAATTTCTACACTATCTATGCTGTGAATGGTATTTGTGTAAGGTACTTTTTGAGACCCTATAATCTTTCTATTGACTAATGTGGGTTCTGCATCGGCACTGAAAATTAAAGGAAGATGTCCTTTAGCAATCATTGTACTGTCGTAGTTTTTTACATCCTTAGAAAATTCTTCAAAAGTACCATTCAATAAAAGTATCCCCCCAATCCATCCTTTTTTTGCCAATGCCAAAACATGATCTCTAGATTTTCCCAATCTTCCAATAGCAGGAACAATCATTTGACCAACTCTTGAAGTGTCATTTAAAAGATTAAAAATAGAATCTATCTTATTACCTAAAACAATATCGGATTTATAAAAGTCTTTTAAAGAATAGGTTTGGGAAAAGCCTAAAAAGAA
>CAYREL010000062.1:0-5991 GCA_964423275.1 uncultured Flavobacteriales bacterium
CCAGCATTTGATTGTCAAAAATAAAATCATCTGAATTTTCATTAAACTTAATATCTCTAAGTACTTCACTAGAGAAAGCTCTAAAACCAGAATGGTATTCTGAAAGCTTTTGATTCATTAAAATATTTTGAAATAAGGTGAGTATTCTATTTGCAAAATACTTATAGATTGGCATTCCGCCTTTTAAAGCACCTTTCCCCAATATTCTAGAGCCTATCACTACTGGATATAAGTCATTTGCAATTAAATAGCACATACTTTCAATTAATTTTGGAGTATATTGATAATCAGGGTGCAACATAACTACAATATCAGCCTTTAGTTCTAAAGCCTTATTGTAACAAGTTTTTTGATTCCCTCCGTAACCTTTATTGTACTCATGTCTTATCACATGATTAATCCCTAACTTTTTTGCTAATTCATAAGTATTATCAGAACCATGATCGTCCACTAAAATAACATCATCTACCAAAGGGAAAGGAATTTCAGTATAGGTTTTTTCAAGAGTTTGCGAGGCATTGTATGCAGGCATGACAACAACTACTTTTTTTGACTTAATCATGTAATATATATTCCTTCAAAATTACAATTAATAATAGGAATTGTCGTGAAAATTAGATTAATTCATTATTTTGCATGTCAACATAAAAAAATGGATTTTAAAAACATAAGAAACATAACAGGTAGTTTCACAAGCAAATCTATAAAGGGAGATTTTACTGGGGGATTAACTGCCGCTATTATTGCATTGCCAATGGGATTAGCATTTGGATTGCAAAGTGGTTTAGGACCTCAAGCAGGGTTATATACCGCCATCATTTTAGCTCTTTTAGCATCGATTGTTGCAGGTACTAAAACTCTAATTAGTGATCCTACAGGTCCTATGACCATTGTTGCTGCTACTATTATCGCGGAAGCTGGATTTAATGGAGTTGGTAAAATACCTGTAGTTATAATTTTATCATTTGCCCTTGGGGGGGTTTTTCAAATATTGTTTGGACTTATTAAAGTTGCTCAATACGTAAAATATATTTCTTACCCTGTTCTTTCAGGTTTCATGGGAGGAATTGGAATAATTATAATTCTTACTCAGTGGCATACTTTTCTAGGTGGAGAAAGACCAGGTGGAATTATCGATATTATTTTGGATTTACATACTCCAATAATTGAATACCACTGGAGTTCAATTATTCTAGGTTGTCTTACTTTAGTTTTTATTTATTTCATTCCTAAAATATCTAAAAAAATTCCTGCAGGATTACTTTCTTTAATTATAGGAACTCTTATTTCATTCACCTTTAAAAAAGAATGGGGTTGGCATTGGGATTATTCTACTATTGGAGAAATTCCAAGTGACCTTCCTCAAATTGTTCTTCCATTTAGTGAATTTTTAAATATTTCATTTTCAGAGTTTAGTATTGCGGTTGTAAGTGGATTGACTTTAGCTGGATTAGGAACTATTGACACATTACTTACTTCTGTAGTTGCAGATAATCTAACTAAAACCAAACATAATGGGAATAGAGAACTTATTGGTCAAGGAATAGGTAATTTCGTGGCTGCACTATTTGGAGGGCTTCCTGGAGCTGGATCCACTACTGGAACGGTTGCCAATATCAACTCTAATGGTAAAACAAATATGAGTGGTATTTTCAAAGCTATGTTTCTACTAATTGTTTTAGTGGGATTAGGACCACTACTAAAAGATGTTCCTAAGCCAGTTCTTTCTGCACTTTTAATCTCTGTAGGAATAGGAATAATTGATTTCAAAGGAATGAAAAAATTATTCAGCTTGAAAAATAGTGATTCATTAGTGCTGCTTCTTGTGGTTGTACTAACAGTATTTGTTGACTTATTAGTGGCAGTAGGAATAGGAATGGTACTTTCTTCTTTTTTCTTTATGCAAAGAATGGGAGAATTAGTTGACCAACAGAGTAAATCTGGAGATATCAATGAAATCGAGAAAAAATTAAAAATTCCAGAATCTATCAAAAATAGAATTATGGTTTACGAATTAGACGGCCCTCTTTTTTATGGTTTTTCTGACCAATTTAAAGAACAAGCAGAAGCTATAATTGGTAAAGATGCTGTTATAATAAACATGTCTCAAGTTCCTTATATAGATGCTTCAGGAACTTATGTTTTAGAAGAAGTAATTAAGAACTTTAAAGATAAAAAGGTAGAAGTAATTCTTGTGGGGGTTAAAGATCATATATTTAAGCAATTTGAAGAGTTTAAAGTCATCCCTAACACACTTGCAGAAGAAAAAGCATACAACTCTGTAAGAGCAGGACTTAAATATTTAAAATTTCAACTAGAGGAAAAGAAATAAACAAAAACAAGTTTTCATATTTAGAATTGCTATTTTTGTAAAGTGTATAAATTTCTTGTAAGACCCTTATTATTTTCTTTTGATCCTGAGTGGGTTCACTATTTCGCATTAAACGCTCTTAAAGTAATAAATAAAATACCATTATCTAGCTGGTTATTAAGGAAAATTTACTCTCATGAAGACTCATCTCTTGAAAAAGAATTGTTTGGAATTAAGTTTAAAAATCCGGTGGGATTAGCAGCCGGTTTTGATAAAAATGGCAATTATATTAAGGAAATGTCCAATCTAGGGTTTGGATTTATTGAAGTCGGTACTATCACTCCAAAACCTCAGCCAGGAAATCCAAAAAAAAGACTTTTTAGAGTGCAAAATGATTTAGCAATAATCAATAGGTTAGGGATTAATAACGATGGAAATATTATGTGTGCTGAGAGATTAAAGAAAAATAATTCAGATGTTGTGATTGGAGGAAATATTGGAAAAAATACTACAACTAGTAACGAAAATGCAGATGCAGATTATATTCACAACTTTGAAACACTTCACCAGTATGTAGATTATTTTGTTTTGAATGTGAGTTGTCCAAATGTGAGTAATTTCACAAAGCTTCAGGATGTTGAATTCTTAAAAAAACTAGTTCCTCAATTAAAAAAAATAAATTCTATCAAACCAAAGAAAAAACCAATTCTTATAAAAATTTCTCCAGATTTAAATCGGGATCAATTAGATGAAACTATTGAATTGATTTTGAGTGAAAATTTAGATGGAATTATTGCTACAAATACAACTACAACTAGAGAAAATCTTAAAACCAATAAGAGTAAAATTGAAGAAATTGGAAATGGTGGACTAAGTGGAGAACCTTTAAAAAACAAATCGACAGAAGTAATTAGATATATTTCTAAGAAGACTAACGGAAATTTGCCAATTATTGGAGTTGGTGGAATCATGAATCCAAAAGATGCGTTAGACAAAATCGAAGCAGGAGCAGATTTAATACAACTTTACACTGGTTTTATATATGAAGGCCCAAGTATTGTAAAAAAAATAAACCAATATTTAAGTAAAAAATAATGAATCACAACATTAAAAATGTCATTGATGAAATTCAACCACTAAGAGAAAAGTTGAAAAATCATGAATTATATGAATCTCTAAAATCTATTGAGGATATAAAAGTTTTTATGGAATCTCATGTTTATGCAGTATGGGATTTTATGTCCTTGCTTAAGGCACTACAAAATCTTCTTACTTGCACTAAAATTCCATGGACACCAAATCTCGATTCTAAATCTGCAAGATTAATCAACCAAATTATTGTGGATGAAGAATCAGATTTAAATTACAATGGAGAACCTAAAAGTCACTTTGAAATGTACTTAGAAGCTATGGAAGAAATCCAAGCCAATACATTGCCAATTAATGATTTTATAAGTGAAATTAAGAAAGTTGACACTACAGTTGATTTTATCAATAATTATAATATTGATTCATCCGTTCAATCGTTTTTAAATTTCTCTTTTCAAACTATTGAAGGTGGAAAGTCTCATGAAATAGCTGCAGCTTTTACTTTTGGCAGAGAAGAAATCATTCCAGACATGTTTATAGAAATCATCGAACAAACTGAAAAATCAAAAAAAGTATCTCTTGATAAAATAAATTATTATTTGCAAAGACATATTGATTTAGATGGAGATGAGCATGGACCATTAGCACATGAAATGATTATTGGATTATGTAAAGAAGATAGTTTAAAGTGGCAGGAAGTTACTAAAGTTAGTATAAAGGCGTTAGAAGAAAGAATTAGACTTTGGGATTACATAAATGCATCCATCAAATCTAAATACCATTCAGAAAATAAAATTAAAACTTCAATGTTTGCTAATGCCTAATAATACTATTGAATGAAACTTGGGATTGTAATATACTCTGACCATCCTGAAACAGTATGGAATGCTTTTAGATTAGCTAATTTCTCATTAAATAAGAAAGATCAAGTTAAAGTTTTTTTAATGGCCCAAGGGGTTGAAGCAGAATCTCTTGGCAATGAGCAATTTAATATTCTAGATCAGATGAATCAATTTTTAGATGCCAACGGAACATTACTAGCGTGTGGAACTTGTATAGAAATAAGAAAAAAAGACAGCACTGAGCTTTGTCCAATGTCTTCCATGGTAGATCTTTATAATATAATTAAAGAATCAGAAAAACTAATTACCTTTTAGATTTACTAATTAGAAGTAAACCTATGAAAGACAATCCAGCGTTATAAATTATCAATTCAGCTCCAAATTTGTAATTTCCCAAAAACGGAATCTTTTCTTGACCATGAAAGTACCAAACCATAGCAACAATTACAGGAACTACAATAGAAATTATTGGAACCCATTTGTCCTTAAGTTCTCTGTTGGTAATAATTCCAAAGAAGAACAATCCTATTAGTGGTCCGTAAGTAAATCCAGCTAATTTAATAAGCATCCAAATGGCAGAATCATTTGAATAATTTCTCAAAATTAGAATTATTACAATCAATAGAAAGGACATTAATAAATGAGAATTTCGTCTGATTTTGTTCTGTGATTCAACAGGTTTGTCTTTGATATTCATGAAATCAACTGAAAACGACGTAGTAAGAGAAGTCAGTGCTGAGTCGGCACTAGAATAAGCAGCAGCTATAAGGCCTAAAAGAAATAAAATCGGAACTAAAACTCCCAGTGAACCACTATTGGCTATTTCTGCAAACAATAAATCTGTTCTTGGATTTTCAACATTTAAAACTGCGGATCCATATCCTGTTTTTTCAAAATACATAAATAAAAGAGCACCAAGAACTAGAAAAATTAAATTAACTACTACTAAAACACCTGCAAAACTAACCATGTTTAATTGTGCAGATTTTAAATTTTTGCAACTTAAATTTTTTTGCATCATATCTTGATCTAAACCTGTCATTCCAATAGTAATAAAGATTCCACCTAAAAAATGCTTCCAGAAATAATTGCCTTGTTTCAAGTTTTCAAAATAAAATATTTTAGAATATCCGCTATTTGCTATTTCATTAACAAAACCATTTTTTTGAGACAGGTTTAAAGCATCCCCAATCAACCAAACGGTAATTACAACAGATGCTAACATGAAAAATGTCTGAATGGTATCTGTCCAAATAATTGTTTTTATACCGCCTTTATTGGTATAAATCCAAATTAATAAAACGGATGTTATAACTGTGATTTCAAATGGTATTCCAATATCATCGAATAAAATAAGTTGTAGAACACTTGAAACTAAAAGAAGGCGAATGGAGGCACCTATTAATCTTGAAAGTAAAAAAAAACCTGCACCAGTTTTATAACTCCAAAAACCAAATCTTTTCTCTAAATAAGAATATATGGAGGTTAATTCCATTTTATAATAAATAGGAAGCAAAACATAAGCTACTATCAGATAGCCAATAAAGTAACCAAAAACCATTTGCATATAACTAAACTGGTCTGTAGGGCTTAGTCCAGATTCTGAAGAATATTTGGCAACAGAGCCAGGAATAGAAATAAAAGTTATTCCTGATAAAGAAGCTCCAATCATGCCAAAAGCAACAATGTACCATGGAGATTTTCTATCTCCAGTAAAAAAAGAATCGTTAGAGGTAGATTTGGAGGTAA
>CAYREL010000063.1:0-5958 GCA_964423275.1 uncultured Flavobacteriales bacterium
AATACCCGTATTTTTTTAGTTTTCCTTCTTTATCTCTCCAATCTTTGTCCACTTTCACATAGAGCTCCAAATATACCTTTTTAGAGATGAAAGCTTCTATATCTAGCCTAGCATCTGTTCCAAGTTTTTTTATTTTCTTTCCTTGGTGTCCAATTACTATAGCTTTCTGACTAGTTCTAGAGACCATAACATTGGCTCTTATTCTAACTATTTTTTCTTCGTCTTTGTATTCCTCCACCACTACTTCACAGGAGTAAGGCACTTCTTTTTGATAAATTAAAAGAATTTTTTCTCTAATAATTTCAGACACAAAGAAACGCATGCTTTTATTTGTCAACTGGTCTTTGTCAAAATAGGGAGGATTTTCTGGCAACCATTCTAAAATTTTTGGTAAAATAAATTGGATACTCATTTGGTGAAGAGCGGAGATTGGTAAAATTTGAGCCTTAGGTAGTTTACTCTTCCATAAATTGACAATTTTTTCCAAAGACTTCTGTTCGGAAAGATCAATTTTATTTAAAAGCAAAAGTATTGGAACTTCAATATTATTTATTTGCACCAACCTCTCCTCCATTTTATTAGGATCTTCGTAAATGTCTGTTACCATAAGAATAACATCTGCATCTTTAAGTGCTTCAGAAACAAATTTCATCATGTTTTGATGCAATCTATATGCAGGATTAATAATACCAGGTGTGTCAGAAAAGACTATTTGATAATCTTCTTCATTCACCATTCCCATTATTCGGTGACGAGTTGTTTGCATTTTAGAAGTAATTATAGATAGCTTTTCCCCTACCAATTGGTTCATTAGAGTTGATTTTCCAACATTGGGACTACCAATAATATTTACAAAACCAGATTTATGTGACATTTTACAGAGATTAGTTTGCAATAATAGAAACAAAAATTAACTTTGTCATGCGGGGTGGAGCAGTTGGTAGCTCGTTGGGCTCATAACCCAAAGGTCGTAAGTTCGAGTCTTACCCCCGCAACTACTCTAAAAAGACGCTTTTAATAAAGCGTCTTTTTTTTTAATAAATTTTTAAAATTATCTGTAGCCTGGGAAATTTTTAATTATTCTTAAGGCTGAAGCTGGAGCTTTATTTTCAACTCCCATGATGAAACAGTCTAAGAATCCTGATTCTTTAATAATTGCATTCATTTTTTTAACGTCAGATAAAGACTTGTACCTTCCCAGCATATAAAGGTCATACTCTAATCTCTTGTCTTTTACAATGTGGAAATCATCGCCGTAGTTTGCATTTATAAAATCCATTGTTTCTTCGTTCATTTTGTATCTAAATGCTCCTACTTGAACTGTTAAATAGTGGCCTCTTTTTCTAGCTTCTGATTTCGACATTGACTTAATGTTTTCATCGCTTAGAGCTCTTAAGGAATTCATTATTTTCTGATAGCTACCTGTGGCAATTAAAGAATTTATAGTTTCCTTGTTTTCGTCAGCTAGTTCTTCTAGCTTTTCATTTGGATTTATTTCTGCAACTATTTTCTTTTTCATGCCATCTTGCATAATATCGATTTCCATGAAATCAAATTCTGTTCCCTCAGGCATGTTCTCTAGTTTATAAAAATATTCTCCCGAACTTGGAATATAATTAAAAGCAAATCCATCAGCTGTTTTTTCGGCTGTTGAAAGAACGTTACCATCTGCATCTACAATTACTAAGTTGGCTAGATTGGCTTGATTTGCACTTAGCTTTTTGAAATTAAAGACATAGTCTTTTTGTTCCACATCTGCTTTAATCTTTTTCTTTACTCCAGCTTCAATTATATTAAGTTCCATAAAGTCAAACTCTGTTCCTTCAGGCATATTTTCTAGCTTGTAAGAATATTCTCCACTAGCGGGGATATAATTAAAAGCAAATCCGTCTTCCGTTTTTTCTGCTCTGGAAATAATATTTCCATCAGCATCTACAATTACTAGGTTGACCATATCTGCTTGTTCGGTAGAAAGTTTTTTGAAATTAAACTCATAATTGTTGTTCTCGTCTTCAAAAACTAGGGCTAAATCTGAAAATTCTTCACTTTCAAAATGAGGTGTATACTTATACATACCATTTATTTTATGATAAATAGTTCTAATGGTTTGTTCTTGTCCTTCTAGATCGTAAGCTACTTGGAAGCTGTCTTCACTTACGGTTGAATCACCATTTACCATACTATAGTGGTATTCATGATCGTCTGGAATATGAGAAAAAACAAACACTCCATCTTTTTGAACACCTACCGCAAGTACTTGGTTTTCTTCGTTTATAATAAGTAAAGTTGGCTCTTCATCTGCACTTGGATTTAATCGTGTAAACATGTATATTTTTTCTTTACCTATTAAGTGTGCTAACAGCATTTTTCTTTGGTCATTTTCCATAAAGGCAACTTCGATATATTCTTCCGAAATTCCTTCTGGAATATTATCCATTTTAAAATAGTATTCTCCAGATGAAGGAAGGTAATTGAATATAAATCCTTCTTCGGTTTTCATTGCCTGATACACTTCATTTCCATTTTCGTCAACTAAATATAACTTCAAAGAATCTATTTGGTTTTGAGATAACTTATCAAAGCTAAATACTAGAGAGTCATTTACTATTAACGTATCTGGAACGGTGTCTGCCATTAATGCAAGTAAAGGAGCCCAATACTCTAAGGGACAACCACTATATTTTCTAGGTCCATATACTTCTGGGCAAGTATCTTTTTTATTGACAACTCCGTCTAAGTCGTTGTCCACAAATTCTTTACTTGGGTGAAGAGGAAATCTATAGCCTACCGTAAACTCTGTATTATTTCCTGCAATATCTGCATCGGCAACAAATAGTTGATGACTATATAAAAAGTAAAACTTATTGTACTGCAATCCTCCAATTAAGGAAATAGCATTTGGAGACAAATCATTATTCATTCTGTAGGTAGCTCCTAAAGTATACAGACCCTTGTAGTTGGAAACTACTGAGAAATTATAATAGTTTTCTTTTCTTTGAGTAAATCTTCTAGCAACGAATAATGGCTCTATGTGTAATAAACTGTCAATAGTAAAATCATACTGAGCAATAAAGTTAATTTCTCTAGCTAATTTATTTTCATAGACATTATTTGAAGATTCGTTGGATATATTACTTTCTAAAATATTTTTAATAGATATTCCAGTTTTAAATCTTTTAAGAAAGTATTTAACCCCAATTGCACCATCTATTGCAGTACCAGAGTTATTTCCCATTGTTAATGATGGATCTCCTAAATCTATGACTTCCACAGCTGAGAAGTCTTGTACAGTTTGATTAAAAATTAAACCTCCACCAAATGTAAAGTGCGCCCACTGAGAAAAATGGTAATCATGTGAATAGTTAATTTCTCCAAATACTTGTTGAAAGGAAGGGGTTTCTGAAGAATAAAGGCTTCCCGAAATATTACTGACTGAGTTTACTATATAGTAACCACTTGCTGAGAATACTTGAGGTCTTTCTTTTAATTGTGAAAATTGATTTCTATAACTCATGTAAAATGGGTTGAAGTTTTTTCCACCAGTAAAGGCAGGGTTAATTAAATATTCTTGGATGAAGTAATTATTTCTATGCAAAATATTCTGAGAGAAAAAATTACTACTTGCAGCAAGTAGTAGAACTATACTAATTAATGATCTATATGTCTTAAACTTAAACATTTAATAAACAATAATTATAGAGCCTGATTTAGTATTGTTTGTGTTAGGGTTATCTGCATCTAAAATAATTTGATAATAATAATCTGCTGAAAGTATAATTTGTCCATTTAAGTATCTAGCATTCCATGGTTGGTAATCTCCATTTGCATTGTTGTGTTGGAAAATTACTTGTCCTTGAATATCAAAAACTAGAATAGTAGCAGTTGGGAAATTATTAATTCCTCTTATGTCCCAAGTATCATTGTAGCCATCGTTATTTGGGGTAATAGCGTTAGGGACAAATATTTGGAAGTTATTTTCTATTGTTATGGTTGCTGTATCTCTACATGTTAAACTATCGTAAACGGTTATAAAATAATCCCCTGGATTTAAATAAAATTGATGTAGCTCGTCGTCCATATCTCCAAGTCCGTCAATGTCCCAATCGTAATTATATGGCTGTTGACATGGTTGTGCAGTACCGCAATCCAACCATGGATTTCCACCTGTAACATCTACCATAATAGTTGCGTCATTTCCATATACTACTGGAGTTACTGTATAGTCAATCACTGGATTTTCCATCATCTCAACATAAATAGTATCGGTGTTCTCACATCGTTTAGAATCTGTTCCAGTTACAATATAGTTTCCGGATGTTTCTGGAGTAAATAATTCTCCGTTAAAGAATCCATAATCCCATTCGTAAGTTTCTGCGCCAGATCCAAACAGTTGAATTTCATCTCCCCTACAAACTACTGTATCGTTTGGTGCAACAACGTCTGGTAGAGTATTTACAACCATATTTAGTGTATCGTATCTAAAGCATCCATTGGTATCAGAAACAGTAAGAATATAATCATTAGAACTGTCAGGCATGAAAACCACTCCATTTAAAACACCTTGAGACCATATTGGGTTAGGACCAACGCCGTTTAGAGAAATTGAATCTCCATAACACAATTCTAAGTCAGAACCAGCATCGACCGGAACAACAATCACCTGAACATTTACCGTGTCCGAATTAAAGCAAGAATTAGAATCTATACTAGAAACAATGTATTCTTGAGATGAATCTGGTGTAAACAATGTTCCGTTAATTATACCATTATTCCAAGAGTAAGAGCTAGAGTTACCAATTGCATTTAGAGAAATGGTATCTAAATAACATATAGAGGTATCGTTACCAGCAAATACTGTTGGTAAACTATTAACCTGTACAAGAACAGAATCTGTATTCTCACAGCCGTTAATATCTGTACCATTAACTATGAATATCAGAGAAGAATCCGGAACAAAAGAAGAATTATTGCTAATACCACCTGACCATAAATATAATACACCACCAGTTGCATTTAGGGTAATACTATCTCCATAACAAATTGGCGACACATTATCTATGGCAATGTTTGGAAGATTATTTACAGAAATTGTTATGGAATCGCTGTTGATACATCCATTGCTATCCAAGCCAGTTAAATAGAACGTAGAAGTTGCAATTGGAGCAACATAAATACTATCATAAACTGAGATGATAGAGTTAGTCCAATTGTAGGTATTGGCACCAGATGCAATTAGTTGCACTGAATCCTCTTGACAAATTACTTGATTTGACCCTGCATCTACATTTGGTAAGTTTAATACTGTTATGGTTATGGAATCGTTGGAAATACATCCATAAGAATTAATCAATTGAGCTACATAAATCTTTGTAGAATCGACAACAAAAGATTGTCCATTAGTTACTCCGTTATTCCAGCTAAGGGTTCCATTACCAATTGCATTTAGGTTGATAGATTCTCCAAAGCAAATTGAAGTATCAAGTCCTGCTGAAACTGGGGATGTACTGTATATATTTAAGTTTAAATATACTATACTATCACATCCAGCAATTGTAGAAAGTGTATCTATATAAGTTCCTGACGAATTGTAAGTATTTCCGTTCCACAGATACTCATCGCAAGAAGATTGAACATCAAAAGTAGTTGTACTGTTATTTATTGTTATTTCATTTAACACTGTACTATCACAGCCGTTGATTGTTTGGAAAAGTTGAGTATATATTCCAGATGTTGTATAGCTTATTCCATTCCATGTTGCGACATCACATGCTACCATACTAGCAAAAGTTTTAATAGAATAATTAATGGTCATATCCATTGTAACAATACTATCTGCCCCATTGATGGATGTAAGAGTGTCTGTATAAATTCCTGAATTAGTATAAGTATTTCCATTCCATATAGCACTGTCACAAGCAACCATACTGTCGTTACTAAATAAAGTGTAGAACATTGTAA
>CAYREL010000064.1:0-5890 GCA_964423275.1 uncultured Flavobacteriales bacterium
GTATTATCTTTTAAAACAGTAAATTTTCTTTGAGCTAAATTGTTAAAATAAAATTGTTCAGATTGATCCTTTTCAAGATTATTTATTTTTGGATTTGCTGTTACCCACATCAAATATTCATCGTTTAGATACCTGCTAGAGATTGCAATTGTGTCTATAATTATTTCTCTTGCCTTAAGAGAATCCTGTCTTGGGTAAGGTATATTTATTTGCCCGTTCTCATTTTCTAGATGGTAGTTTATTTTCAAGCTATCCATATCAAATGGAGAAATGTTTTCTATTGCAACACTAAAATAAATAGAGTCCCCTTGTTGAACAACATTAGAGTCTAAAAACCAACTTTTTTTAGGGTTAATCGCTAAGTCTGGAAGCGGGTCGTAGGTAACTAGCCAGTTTACTATTTGACTGGGAGTTAATAAAGAATCATCTGAAGTTTCCATTTCCAATTGTAGATAATGAAAGGAACTGTCAATTGATTGTAAATTGGTAATAGAATCTTTATTTGTAAAATTAGTATCAATAATTAGAGTTTTGAGGTTAGAAGATAAAGAGTTTAATCCGTAAACTTTTAACCTTGCAGAATCAGCAGATGGATTTTCTAATGCTCTTTGTTTCCAATAAATATTTTTCCAATTGTTAGATGGGCCAATAATTCCTGATAACATTTTCCCACTTTCTAGCGAACTTGTCACTGTTGTACTAAACTCTATTAGTTGTGATGGAACAAACCCTGGAGTAATTGTGTCAGACCTTATTTCAACAGTTGTACTTGGATCGCCTTTTTTACAAAAAAATATAAAACCATCGTCGGGTTGGTTAGAATTGGTAAATCCAGTTGCTCCTAGATTTTGAAAAGCAGAAAATAAATTGGTAGGCCAGTTGGCATACAATGGGCTATTGTAAAGCAAAGTTCCACCGTAATTATTAGGGATATAACTATACACAATAATATAATATCCGTCAGGAATTTTATTGCTTAACATACTTGCCAATGAATCTAACTGTGAAGGACTACTGTTTTTAAACATAAAATATCCATGTTCTCTTGCCCTCCCTATTAAAGATGTATTTCCACACACTCCAGGATCTCCGTTATATTGACCAAAACAATTATTTGGATTAAGAACACTAGGTGGTGTTGTAGAATTGTCAATAAAAGGTGTTTTCCAATAGTTTAATGAGTTAGGATCTACCACACCAACCATTACAGATGGAGCCGTATGACCTCCATAGTCTGCTATTTCGCCACTTACTTCCCAATAAGTTCCTGACCATTCAGAACCAAGAGCTACATGTTGAATATAATTTTTACAAGTAATACTTTTGAGTGTTGGAGAAAAGTTGTAAATATTATTTAAGGTGTCAATTTCAATATTTAAAAACTCATTTTCTTTAAATTGGTTAATATGGGATTGGCTCCAGCCCCATTTTTTGGGTATGTATTGAAATGATTTTACTTTCCAATCAACTACAGAACTATCTGGTCTGGAACGCCAGTAATATACTACACTGTCTTCGAAAAATAATGAATCATTTAAGGTTGATATGCTATTAGACCAATTTCCCGGAATTGCTTCAATAACTCCACCTTTAGAAACAATGGACTGAGTCTTTAAAAATGGAGAACTAAATTGAATATTGGTGTCTATTTCAAAATAATAAGTATTGGAAGACTCTAACGGATTAATAGTTGAAACTCTTAGTGTGTCAGTGGGATTTCCGACAATACTTAAATCATATGGCCAAACTGGAATTATTGAATTTGAAGAAATATTCATTAAATATTGAATTCTATTATTCCCACTTTCATCGTAAGCCTCTTGAATGGTGGAAATTGGTAAATCAATTGAAATTGTAAAAATATTCTGTCCAATACTAGTTTCAGGCTGGTTAATCACACTAAAAGTTATAGTGTCTTCATTTAATATTCCAGGAATAAATTTTGAGTAAATAGTATCTGATCCGTTAGGAAGTTCTTGTTTTAATTCTACAAAAACAGAATCTCTAAAAGCTCTACCTAAATTGTATGCTTTGAATTTTAAATCAAAACTTGATTTTGAAAGATCTACCACACTTGGCTCAGTCCATACATCTTGTTCTGATAGCACTAATTCGGGTAAGTTGTGGGAATTAATTTTCACAGCAGGATCTCCCTGAAGAGACATTCCGTTGTAATTGCTTTCAAATTTTGGTTCCCAAGTTATTAAAGATGTGCTTTGGTCTAAAGAATCGACAGTCATGACCATCTGCTGGCCTATTGATTTATTGTAGCCATATTTTCCAATCATTTTGTATAATTTTTTGGTATAAAAATTAATAAAAGGAGTGAATCCTTGCTTAACAGTGGAAATAAATCCAATTGCACCACTATTTACAGGTCGAATAATTTGTTCTGAAAAGCTATTGGTATCTGGATTATGTACATCGCCAGAATAACAACCTAAGCCAATTACCATGGGATACTTGCCTTGGTTATTCCAATTATCTGGCTGGTCAATATTTTGACTAAATCCATAACCGGAAGATGCATGTCCAAAAAAAGTCATCAATGAAATACCTTCTTCTAAATAATTTTGTACAATTTGAAACTCTAAAGGATCTATTATTGAAGTGAAAGGATTTTTGCCAAACTTTTTGACCCGACCACCAAACAAAGTATCTTCAATTGTACTTTGAAATTGCTCCAAATAATTATTCATATAAGCTTGTTCCGAGCTATCGCTTCCACCTGAAAAATGAGCGATATTTTTTTGCCATGCCTTGTTTTCTATCGTGTAATTGCTGTTATTTCCTTGTAGAGATTCCAACTCTATTACTTTATTTAAATAGTTTAGTACCGAGGTGTTGTTGTTTACACTCAATCTGCCTATTGGAAGTGAATAACCTCTTTTATTACTTTCTAAGCCAACAGCAAAATGATTATCCGAACTGGGATATCCCCAGGAAGGAACTAAGTTTGATCTGTAAGAAGTAGTGTCATTTCTGGAGCCAGGGGTTGTTTCATCATTGAATCTTACAGATTTCCCAATTAAAAAAATATGCGAAGGCCAACTTGGCCAATTAACCATACTAAATTTTAAAAATCTTTTTATTGCTAAAGGATTTTTAAATATTCCTGCTGAAAATTGGTGGTAAAGTTCTTCTATATCCACAACTAATGTATCTATATTGGTTGCTCTATATGCTGCATAGCTTCTTGATGAAGAAAGCAGATTTTTATTAGTAATTATAACAAATGCACTGTCAATTTGTAAAGAATTAAAATTGTTGAAATATCCTTGGTTATTTACTGAATGAATTTCATCAATATAATTAACATTTGAATCGGATAATAAATAGCAGATTATAGAATCGGTTTGTGGAATTGGAATAACTGCTTCTAAAATAGAATTATTAGAAATTAAAGGAATTATTCTATGCACATCCCCTAACATGTAGAGCATAGGGGAGCCTAATGCATTAATATTATTGGAAATACTAAGTCTTTGTTTTTGATTAAATGAAAATGGAACTCCAAAATGTAATTTTTCGTAGGGAGAAAAGTCTGTAGAGTGAGGATAGGATAAACTAATTGAAGCTATATTTTGATAATCTGTTCCTTGTCCTATATCCGAAATCTCGTGTTTAAAATCGGTAATGTTGGAGACGCTATTACTATTAAGACTATATTCTACATGAAGGGTTTGGTAATTAAAATATGAAGAATCAAAAACTAGATTATTATTGATAAATAATTTGGTATTGTGGTTGTTTCCGTTGGAGTTGTTGGTAGAGGAATTTGCAGAAAAAAGATTTATTTTCCCAAATGCATTTGGGCCACTTCCAACACTATTTAACGAACTTATTTGCTCAATATTTGAACCATTTTTTTGCAAAGTTGACCCTGCCCACCCTTCTGCTATTTCATATTTTGGACTTGAAATACCATCTATTTGATACCCGACTTTATAATTGGTATTAAACTTTAAAACTTGTGTTTTCCAACAATAATTTATTGGATTATAGATGCTGAAATTTGTGTCTAATTCAATAATAGTTCTCTTATTATTGGAACTACTATTCCATGAAAAATAATATCTAATGGTATCATTAAATAGACTGTAATACTCATCTGGCATAAAATGGGTAGAATCGTATACTAAAGAATCCAGCCACCCGTCATTTTTTTCTGCATAAAATTCAATATACTCCAAGGGGTCTAAAAACCCATTGTTATTATTATCTTTTACAAGAAGAGAAACTTCTTTTTCTTTACCGAAAACTTGAAAATTATTATGCGGAATATTATTAATACTTACTCCCAGATTAATTAAATGATTGTTAATGGTTTCAAAATCTAGCCTGTAGATACCTGTTTCAACAATTGGAAAATGGAAGTATTGTTGGTTGTAATTTATCCACTCGTTTCCTAAAGACTGGGAAAAATTACTTAAATGAAAGACTAAGAAAAAAAATAAAAAGGCGATTTTTTTCTTTAATATTTTCAATTTGTTTTTGGATTTAAGTTGAATTTCAATGAGAAAATATTGCTGTATTCAGCAATTGAAACATCACCAATATCTGTTAAAGCATATTCAATTTCAACTCCTTTAATATTAATCCCAATCCCTAAATTTGGCTGAATGGTGTAAATCATTTTCCCGGTTAAATCCGGTGTTTTTTGAATATTACCAATTCCTCCTCTTATGAAAACAATATCTTTTATATTAAATTCACTACCTATATGGGGGTCGATAGAAAAAGGATTTCCAGAGATCAATACATTTCTTTTTCCGTCAGTTGTTATGTCTGCATTAAATTCTATTAATAAATGAACATTTTTTTCAAATTCATAATTTTTACTTAATCCAATTATTAATCTAGGTAAAGTTAGTTCTAGACCATTTTCCGGGATTTCATTGCCAGTAGAATTAAACGTATTGATCATTTCATTGGACAACTGGTATCTCCACACATTGAAGGTGGACGTTACATCTTTAGCTACTACAGCAACTGCCCAATCATTTTTATTGTATGTGGAAGAGATGTCAATTCCAAAACCCCAAGCTGAAGCAAAGTTTCCAGCAGTTCTATTAATTATTTTAGCGGAGCCTCCGACTGAAAGATATTCGTTTACTTTTCTTCCATAACTTCCAATAAAAGCCATATCTGCAGCGCTGAAATAAGATATCCTGTCGTAATTTATATTTCCTTGTGCATCAATAAGTTCGGACGTATTGGGGATATTATCTACTCCAAATCTTAAAAAAGAAAATCCAAAACCACTTTTTTCATCAATTTTTTTGGCAATACTTCCAAAATCATACTTTGCAATACCAGCAAAATATTCTGCATGCATTAATCCTACTTGGATATCGTTGTTAATTCTAGATAGATTTGCTGGATTCCAGAAACCAGACATAGCGCTATTGGTGCTGGTAATTACTGAGTTAGACATAGCTAAGGATCGTGCGCCAACGCCAATATTTAGAAATTCATTACTATATTTCGGAGAATTTATTTGTCCAGAAATTGAATAATTAATAAATATCAATAGAACTAGATAGTAATTTTTCACAGTTGAATTTAAATATATTTAGCTAACTAAAAACTAAATATTGGTTTTTTGTCTATCTAGAAACGAAGTTTACACTAATTTAGTTCATATATATGAAAAAAAATATTCCCAATATAATTACTTCATTGAACCTGCTCTTAGGTTGGACGTCAATTTATTTTGCATATTTAGGTGAAATTTATTGGGCTATAGGTGCAATATTATTGGCCTCACTCTTTGATTATTTAGACGGATTTGCAGCTAGAAAATTAAATGTTCAATCTGCTCTAGGAACTCAATTAGATTCTTTTGCAGACTTAATAACTTTTGGGGTTGCACCTGCAGTAATTGTTT
>CAYREL010000065.1:0-5860 GCA_964423275.1 uncultured Flavobacteriales bacterium
ATTCAAATGGAGATTTTATTAAACCTATTTCTTGTAATCTTTGAGAAACTACTGTAGTTGCAATGGTATTGGTAATATAAAATGGATTACCCGCCTTACACTCTGCAATTGCTTTGTTCTGAGCTTCTAATACAATGTTGTAAATAATTTTCTCTTCCTTGGAATATTTACCATCTACCGGAATAGTTCTTGTCACATCAGCTGTATAACCATGGTATTCTGCACCAACATCACTTAAAAGTAAATGGTTTCCCTTCATAGTTTTTCTGTTGGTAGTATAGTGTAAAATACAAGAATTTTCAGCAGCTCCTACAATCGAAGGATATCCAGGATATTCAGCTCCATTTATTTTAAAAACTGCCTCAACAACAGCCTCCGCCTGAAACTCTTTCATATCTGGTTTTAGTACTTTCATTAACTCGTTTTGAGCGTCACATGTTATTGAAATTGCTTTTCTTAAAAGAACTATTTCTTCCTTGGTTTTAACCTCTCTAAGTTTTGCCATCCAATTTTTTATTTCATTGTCGTTCAAATCTTTATTGAGAATATTTTTTAATGAATCTAAATCTGGATAACCATTTTCTTTAAAAGGTTGGTTGGTAAAAACAGTATCTACAGTAGAGAAATCTATTTGGCCCCAAGTAAACTTGTCAATATTAAAGGACTTTTGAATACCAAGAACTAGTTCAGAGCCTTTGACCCCCAACTTCTTCCCTACCCAAGTCTCAGAATTTTCATTTCTTTGTTTAATTAATAAAAGTTCACTTATAGTATCTGTTCCAACTATTTGTGGTTTTTTAAAAATAATTAATGCGCTATTGGACTCGTTTAAACCTGTTAAATAATAAAAACTAGGGTCTTGATGAAATTCATAATCTACATCATTGGCTCTAACCATACTTTTTCCGGAATAGAATACAGCCATTCCTCCACTAGGAATAAAGGTTTTTAAAGCTTTTCTTCTATCGGCGTGAAAACTGGAAGGTAACAGATCTAAATCGTAGATACCAAGGGTATCGAACATTAAATCAATAGATTGGTTTTTAAACTCTTGGGAATAAGAATTATATAAAAAAGAAAATAAGAAAAGTATATATAAATGGTATTTCATGAATCCTAAACTACAAAACTAGTAGGACTTTTATGAAATAATCACATAAAACCGTTGGCTTTAGCTTCTGCCAAAACAGTAGAAATACCTTTTTTGTTAATAGTTCGTATAGCAGATGTGGATACTTTAAGAGTTACCCACTTATTTTCTTCAGGAATAAAGAATTTTTTAGTTTGAAGGTTTGGATAAAACTTTCTTCTGGTTCTTCTTTTAGATTTAGAAACGTTATTTCCAGTGATAACTTTTTTTCCTGTAATTTGGCAAACTCTAGACATGGTATTAAAAATTTGAGATGCAAATTAAGTTCATTTTTATGGGATTAACAAATATCATCTCCTCTTTTTCTGTTGTTGCTTGGCAACTTCTTCTAATCGCTGCTGAAAACGAGATTTCTTTTTAATTTTTTTCTTGTTGGACTCAATCTTTGCCCTGATTTTATCTTCATCAATAAGAAACTTTTTAATTCCCCACATTATACCAATATTCATAATATTTCCACAGAAGTAATAATAACTAAGACCAGCAGAGTATTTATTAAAAAAGAAAATAAACATGATTGGCATAAAATACATAATAACTTTCATATTAGGCATCCCAGGCTGAGTTTGTGCTGTCATTTGACTAGAATTAGTAATAGTATAAATTAAAGTAGATCCTGCCATAAGAAGAGCAAATAGACTAACATGGTCTCCATAAAAAGGAATTTCAAATCCTAAATCCAAAATTGAATCGAAAGAACTTAAATCTTCAGCCCATAAAAAGCCCTTATGTCTTAAAGTTAAACTCGCTGGAAAATATCTAAAAACAGCAATCAAAATTGGCATTTGGATAATCATAGGTATGCAGCCAGCCATTGGATTTACTCCGGTTTGCTTGTACAAAGCCATAGTTTCTTGCTGCTTTTTCATCGCAGCATTTTTATCCGTTTTTCCTTCGTACTTAGCTGTGATTTTATTCATTTCAGGCTTAATAACCTTTGTTTTTGCTGTTGACATGTAGTTTTTATAGGTCAATGGCATAATAACAATCTTAACAATTATAGTTAGCAGTAGAATAACCAAACCTATTGAAAACCCAAAAGACATTAAAAATTTAAAAACTGGATCAATAAGATATCTATTTACCCAAGCGAAAACACTTCCTCCTAAATTAATAAGATCTTCAATTTCGTAATCATAGGATTCTAATATATCATAATCATTAGGAACAAATAAAAACTTCAAAGGGACTCGACCAAGTGATGGAATAGAAGTTCTTGAAGCATAAGATTTGGTGTAATTGTTATCCTCTAAATTACGGTGAACTATCTTTGTTTTACCAAGACCACCTTCACTTAATAATATTGAAGAAAAGAACTTATGTTTAAAAGCTATCCAATTTATATTACTTTGAAGTTCGTCTTCTTCGTCTGACATCTCAGAAAGATAATCTCTTGTACTTCCAAAATATCTATACATAATAGTACATATATTTCTTTCATCCTCTGCTAATTTCTCAGTAGACAATCCTTTCATAGACCATTTTAAATCAACGTCAGACTTTATATCATTTTCAATATTGTGGTAATTAATTTCAAAATCAACATCATAATTACCACTAGACAAACGGTAAGAAAATTCAAGATATTTATCCTCTGAACCAGCATTTGCTCTAAAAACTAAAAGACTATCGTTATTTTTAACCAAATCAAAAAACAAATCACTAGTCTCCACTGGTATCACTTTTTCAGCATCTACTATGGTAAGACTCATTTGAGAAGTTTCTTTTTCAAAAAGAGAAATAGGTTTGTTTTCTTCGTTAAAAAAACTATTGTAAGTCCTATACTTGTATAGACCGCTTTCATCTAACTCCACCATTTCAGCATTAGTAATTCTTGCACCTTTGGAAGAAAATGAAAGTCTTATTTTGTCGTTTTCTAGAAAATAATCTTTGTCCTCCCCATTAACTGAACCATAAAAAATTCCATAATTCTCAATTAGTTTTTCGTTCTCTTTTTGAGCTAAAAGTTTTTGAAAAATAATATTATCTGCAGAATCTATCTCTACTTCAGCATCAGAACTAGTAGTGCTTTTAAATTCTGTCACTTCAGTTCTATTTCCATCTGAAATAACTTCATTTGATTGACTAACTGGGTTAGTAGGATTGGGTTGCTCGTTAGGCTGATTCAAAAACATGAAAGCCATAACTACGGCACCAATTAAAATTAAACCAGTAGTAGTATTTTTATCCATTAATAGAAATTTAGAGCACAAATATATTTTTTCTTAGTCAAAAAAGGGAAGAGAATAACAAATAATACAAAGAATTTATTTAATAAGTTTTAATAGTGTCGTTGATAACTTTGTGAATAAAGGAGATAGCTCTTATTACTTAAATAAGAGAACATCAAATATTTTTGTTTAAATCTAATTCTAATAATGTTTGCAACTCTATTTGTAAAAAAAAGAATAACTCATAAAGTTTTAGCAAAGCAATTTGTACATAAAACGCTTCGGGCAGTGGATGAAACTTTTGAAGATTTTCTAGATGCAATTTATAATGATTCAGAATTAGAATCCTACCCTAAACTAAATTACAAAGATCCTTCAGTTCTTATGCACATAATAATAGCTGGAAATATGAAATTTTTTGAAAGAATACTTTCCAGTCATGAAGAAAATGCAGTTTGCAATTCAATTATTAAGGAAATGAGTGTTGTTTTTGAGATGGATTTTAATGAAATGAAGGAGAAATTAGAAAATTACAGCTCCTTTATTTCAAGAGTAAACCACCCATCTAAAAATATATTATACGGCATGTCTAAATCTATATTTTTTAAGTTTAAACTAGGAAAATACCAAGATGATTATTTTGCCCAATTGAATACTCCTAATCCTATTTTCTTGAAAAAAATTGATTCCCTAATTGAAAATTATATTTGGGATTGGAAATCTATTTTTGAAAAATCTAAAATAACTTACTAATTAGTTTAGTGCAAAATTCTTAATAGCCATTTCTTTTATGTCATTGCCTATTGCTAAACAAGCAGTTGCAGCAGGCGAAGGTGCGTTTAAAACATGAATACTGTTGGAAGTATATTCTATTCTAAAATCATCTTTGGTATCTCCATTTTGACTCAATAATAAAGCTCTTACTCCTGCTCTTCCAGGTTTAATATCGTTCATGGTTAAAGAGGGAATTAATTTCTGTAAAGTTTTTAAAAATAATTTTTTTGAAAAAGCTCTTCTGTACTCATTAATACCATAAGAAACATTTTTAAAGAAAAGTTGCCAAGTTCCTCTGTAAGTTAAGGCGTCAAGTGTGTCGTTTAGACTAAAATCTGTTTTATTGTAACCTTCCCTTTTAAAACTAAAAACTGCATTTGGACCACATTCAACATCCCCGTTCACCATCCTTGTAAAATGAACTCCTAAAAAAGGAAATGCAGGATCAGGAACAGGATAAATAAGGTTATTTACTTTGTTTTTTGCATGGTCTTCTAGTTCGTAATAATCCCCCCTAAACCCAACAATTCTCTCTTTAAGTGGTATATCATCACTTTTGGCAAGCCTATCTGCCTGAAGTCCACCACATACTATAAGATACTTTGATTTTATAGTTTTATTCTGTGTTCTAATTATCTTTATATCTGCTTGGTTTTCAACAGATTTCACTTCCTGAGAAAGCAAGACATGACTATTCTCATTCCATCCACGAGCAACGTCTACCATTTTTTTAGTTGCCATCACATAATCAATTATTCCTGTACAAGGAACCCAAATTCCTGCAATTCCATTTACTTCTGGTTCAATATCCTTAATTTGATTAGCAGTAATTTTTTCGATCCCTTCCGTATTATTTTCCAAACCATTTTTATAAATCTTATCTAAAAACTTAAATTCTTTTTCTTGAGTAGCAACCACAACCTTTCCACAGACATCGTGGGTGACGTTATGCTCCTTTGAAAATTTAACTAACTCATGTCTTCCCAAAACACAATTCCTGGCTTTATTAGACCCTGGTGTGTAATACAATCCTGAATGAATCACCCCAGAATTACTTCCAGACTGGTGTTTTGCTAACTGATCTTCTTTTTCAATAAGAACTAGATTCTTGTTAGGGAAATGCTGCTGTAATTTGTAAAAAGTTGCCGCACCAACAATTCCTCCCCCAACAATAGCTATGTCGTATATTTTATCCATAGTTTTCTATCGAAATCTCTTCTTTAGGAACTTGAAAAAGCAAAAGCAAACCAACTATAAAAAAAACTACCAATGCTACGATTGAATTTCTCATGCTACCAGTAACTTGTTCAATAAACCCATAAGAAAACATTCCTATTACAATACCCAACTTTTCAGATATATCATAAAATGAAAAGAAAGAAGAAGTGTCTTTAGTGCCAGAGGGAATATACTTTGAGTAGGTACTTCTGGATAAAGACTGAATACCGCCCATTACTAAACCAACAAAACCAGAAATAAGATAAAAATGAATGGGTTCATAAACTAGTAAAGCACTTAAACACAACAAAATCCAAATGAATACTACCAATTTCAATGCAAATAAATTCCCTCTAAACTTAGAGATTCTGGAAAGTAAAATTGCTCCTGGAATTGCAATTAATTGTATAAGTAAAACTCCAATAATTAAGCCCATCTTGGCATTAGCACCTTCTCCCCAATTTACTTCTTTGGTTCCAAAATATACGGCAACCAACATTATGGTTTGTACTGCCATGCTGTAAACAAAAAAAGAGTAAATAAACCT
>CAYREL010000066.1:0-5830 GCA_964423275.1 uncultured Flavobacteriales bacterium
CTTCCTGAGCAAAGACTTTTAAAGCAGTTCTTAGGATAAGATCTTTCTTCTCTTGTCGAATAATTTTATTTTGAACAACTGTCTTTGGACACATTTTTGACTGACCGTTTAGTCAAAGATAAATTAAAAAAAGGGAATTTCATATCAACCACCTTTAAATTTCACAGAGGCACCTAGTTTTTCTAAAAAATTGGAAACTTTATCTATTTGATTTCCCTGAACATAGATTTCTTTATTTTTATATCCTCCTCCAACACCACAAAGTTGTTTTAATTTTTTGGCCAAGTCTTTGGCATCATCATCAGATCCTCTAAAATCTTCAATTAAAGTAACTGACTTTCCTGCTCTGTTCTTTCTATCAATAGAAATATATAATTTTTGTTCATTAAAAGGAATGGTTAATTCATCATCCAAGGGTTCCTCAAAAACAAAATGAGGATTCGTTGAGTAAACTACATTTACACGATTTTTTTTGGATTTCCCCACTATCTACTTATTAAAAATTAGAACTTTATTATCGTTGGAATAGAAAGTATTTAACTCTTTAGTTATAAAATTCTCTACATAAGATTTCTGGAAATTTTTCAAAGTATCGTTGTTCCACCTAATAACAAAAACAAAATTAGTGTCTTTTATTCCATTTAACTCGCTGTAGGATTGACCATAATTTAAATATTTTATGGATGGGAAATGGGTTAAAATCCTAGTGTTTAATTCATCCAATGCATTTTTCTCTCTCATAATATTTTGAAGTTCGCTCTTATACAAGTCTCTCTCTTCTGAAATAGATAATATCTTCTTGTCATTATCTACCAATATTTTATTTAACAACTCTTCTTCATCAATAGCCTTGGACTGTAAATTATGAATCTCTAAATTCACATTGCCCATTTCATAATTAGTAAGCTGTAATTTCCAATTATTTATCTGTTCTTCATTGATGTACTTTCCGCCAATATTTAGAATTATTTCAGGATTCTCATCCTCGTAATTTAATTCTTTGGTCAGCACCTCAATTTCTGGATTAATAGATATTTCATTTTTAATGAAGTTATCTGCACTTTGTATAAAAATAGACTCGTGTATAATATGGTAAAATTTAAAAACACTTGGTATTACTATAAGTAGTAAAACTGTAAAAACATAAATTTTTACTTTTCTCTCAATTTTAGGATTAACAAATTTAACCTTTGGAAAATTCAACAATCTAAGAACAATAAAAGTCGATAGACATATAAAAACACTGTTTAGTAAAAACAAGTAAAAAGCACCAATAAAATATGGCCAATTACCAACAGCCATTGCATACCCAACTGTACATAGTGGAGGCATTAAAGCTGTAGCTATTGCAACACCAGGAATTACCGTTATAGTAGTAGCTTTATTTCTTACTGTTGTGGCAATTACACCTGCCAGCCCCCCAAAAAAAGCAATTAAAATATCTAATACGTGAGGCTTAGTTCTACTTAAAAGTTCTGATGTTTCTGATTTAATGGGAGTGATTAAATAAAATAAATATGATGCCAAAACACTTGCAGCTACCATTATACCAAAGTTTTTTAAAGACTGAATAAGTGCTTTAAAATCATTGGCAGATAAAGCATACCCTATTCCCCTTATTGGACCCATTAATGGAGATATTAACATGGCTCCTATTATTACGGCTGGCGAATTATTGATTAAACCAATGGAGGCAACCAATATGGAACAAATTAGAATCCAAATATTTATAGAAGAAAACTCAATATCGCTTCTAATATCCTCCACAGTTTTTTCTTTATCGACTCCGTCGTAAATAGAAAATAAATTTTTCAAGAAATTAGTTACCGAACCAAATGCCTGCTTTACAGAAACCTTATCTGCTTCTGATTTAATAGGGTCGTAATCTATTTTATTATTTTCTTCCATATAAGTATCCTTCTACTCTAATTTACAAGAAAAAGTTAAATTTTAATATTCAAAATAGATTTTATTTGAGTTGTTCTCTTTGGGACATGAATAATAGGACATAAACCAAATGAATCATATTGTTAAAAAGTGGAAACATGACCAATGCAATGCCAGTAAAATAAGGCCAAGAAGCTTGAAATTCAAAATTTAAAAATATGTAGGGAGCTAAAACATAAGCTACTTGAAAAATCCAATAAAATGTCCATCCTAATTTTATCTTTAAGTACATCAAGGCTACTCCAACCATTGCCAATATATCAAAGACAATTCTTAAAGCATATAGACTTCTAAGTTGCGAGGCTAAATATTCGTTGAATTCAAAACCATTTTCACCTAGATTATCTATTACTAAATTTAAAAAACTACTCTTTTCAGACTCCACAGATAAATCATCCAAAAAGAGAAAGAAATAACCAATATCTGAAACAAAACAATAGATAAAACCTATTAAACTTAGTATACAAAGCCACTTAAGAGCGTCAAAATTTTTCATTCTTCAAAGAATTTATATTTAAAGTACTGATTATCATTACTAGAATTCATATTTATATCCAATATTTTTCCATTTCTACTAACTTTCAGTACAATTTGGTCATTTTCAAAATAATTTAACCAATGGTCCAAATTATTATCTATCCTAAAATCATTAACAGCCAATATTTCATCTTCCTTTACTATTAATGAGTCATACGCAGCACTTCCCTCTAAAACATTTAAAACTTTAAGATGGCCGTTTTTAAAATAAGTCTTTAATCCAAGTTGCCAACTTATATTTTCGGATTTAATGACTGTAAACTTCCAACCAAAAACCTTTAAAGCCTCTTTAAGAAAATCTATAAAATCTTCTTTTCCATAAATGATTTTATCAAAAACAGAAGTGAAACTTTCTCCAGATAAAGTTTCTAAAGAACTTTTATAGCTAATCATATCATAACTAGTTAATTCATTAGAACCAGAGTACAAAGCTTTCATTACATCATGTAATGATTTTTTATGGCCAGTAGCCTTTCTTATTTTAGCGTCGCAAATCATGGCTATCAATGCACCTTCTACATAAATAGAAACTTTTCTGCCAGGAATTCCTTGAACATATCCATCTAACCATGTGTCCCAACTAGATTCTGAAACAGAATAATGTTTTCGACCATCGCTATGAAAGTGTCTTTGAAATAATTTTTCCAATTCATTAAAATATTGATCCGTAGAAAAAACACCACTTTCAAAAAGTATTCTATCTCCCATATAAGTTGTAACCCCTTCAGAAACATAGCCCATATGAGTAAAATTTTCTTTAGAAAAATCATAGGGCAACATATCGTTAGGTCTAATACCTTTAACGTTCCAAACATGGTATAATTCATGAGAAGAAACCCCCAATAATTCAATATATAATTTTTCGAAAACATCGTAGGATGGACCCAACAATATTACTGTAGAATGATGGTGTTCAACTCCATGGTAAGAACTATAGGGAGTTATTTGAAATAGAAACAGGAAACTTTTGTGGGGAAATGAACCAAAAAGGTTTATCTGATATTTGATAAAAGAAGTAAAATCTGTAAGCATCTTTTCCCAATTAACTTTTACTTCCCCTTGAAAGCAAAAACTAAAATTAACCTTGTTAATAGTTATGGATTTTTGCTGTACAGAATTACTAGCAATAATTGGAGAATCTGCCAATTGGTCAAAATTAGAGGCTTTAAGGGTATTATTTCCGAGCTTTTCAAGTGAAGTATGAATTTTATAATCTAATGGTAGTTTAAATTCTATTTCATATTCTAAATCAAGATCTTGGGAATTGTAGAACATGCAGTTTACAGGGTTTATATAAAGTTGGTTTTGGTCTAAGTAAGTAGACCCTGCATTAAGTTCTGATGCATAATAGCTGTAGTAGACTATAAACTGATCCGTATTGTGACATTCTACTTCCCACAAATCTTTTGATTTTTTCGAAAACCTCACTTTTTTATTATCACTATCTACCACATTAAAATCTTTAATGTTTTTGGCAAAATTTCCAAGTTCATATCTTCCAGGTCTCCAAGAAGGTAGTTGTAAGTTAATCTTTGACAACCCTTTTGCGTCAACAATTAACTTAAAATCTATAAAATGTCTATCCGAATCTTTATAACTAACCACATATTTCATACATCAAAAATAGAATTTATGAGACATAACAGGTCTTAAATTGTGTAATAATTATATTTGCTCTTATGAAAGAATTTGATGTTGTTCTATTAACAGATTCGAGATATGTAAATCCTGAAAAAATAGATCCTTACATACAAAATGTTTTAAAAGAAGACGGATTGGTAATAGATGGACTAGAAAAATTGAATCTTAGAACCATTAAAAAAGATTGGAACGATACTAATTTTAATTGGTCTTCTACAAAAAGTGCAATATTTAGATCTACTTGGGATTATTTCGATCAATTTTCCAACTTTAGAAATTGGCTAGATTTAGTAAAGGACCAATGTTATTTAATAAACCCTTACAGTCAAATAAATTGGAACCTTGACAAACATTATTTATTAGACCTGCAAAAACTAGATTTGCCCATAGTAGAGAGTGTTTTTGTTTCTAAAAAAACACAGCTCAACCTAAAGACAATTTCAAAAAGTAAAAACTGGAAAGATATTGTTGTAAAGCCAACTATATCTGGAGCTGCTAGACACACTTATCATTTAAAAAATGATGAAATAAAAAATTTCCAAGACAAATGGATTACTCTAACCAATAATGAAGATTTTATGGTTCAAGAATTCCAGAAAAATATTTTATCATCTGGTGAAATTGCAGTTATGCTTTTTGGAGGAAAATACTCCCATTCTGTTCTTAAAAAAGCAAAAAAAGGAGATTTCAGAGTACAAGACGATTTCGGAGGAAGTGTTGAAAAAATAAATCCTTCATTGGAAATAATTGAGTTGGCAGAAAAAACTGTAAAAAGTCTAAAAACTATGCCTCTTTATGCAAGAGTTGATATTATTTTTGACAATGGTAATAAACCTGTAATTTCAGAACTAGAACTTATAGAACCAGAACTTTGGTTTAGATTTAAAGAAGAATCTGCTTATAAATTAGCAGCGTTAGTTAAAGATTTTTTAAACAATTTGAATTGTTAAGCTATTTGAAGAAGAGAATTTATAAATTCGCATAAATAATTAAATTTTGAGCTATGAATTATGACGTAATTGTTTTAGGAAGTGGACCAGGTGGATATGTAACTGCCATAAGAGCATCTCAACTTGGTTTAAAGACTGCTGTTGTAGAAAAAGAATCTTTAGGTGGTGTATGCTTAAATTGGGGATGTATTCCTACCAAAGCATTACTTAAAAGTGCCAATGTTTATGAATATATTAACCATGCTGATGATTATGGTATAAAAGTTTCTAGCCACAAAGCAGATTTTAATGCTGTAATAAAAAGAAGTAGAGATGTTGCCGAGAAAATGAGTGGAGGAGTTGAATTTCTAATGAAAAAAAACAAGATAGATGTTGTCATGGGAACGGGGAAAATTCAACCTGGTAAACAAATTGAGGTAACAGATAAAGACGGAGAAAAAGCTACTTATAGCGCAAACCATATTGTTATAGCCACTGGTGCTAGATCTAGAGAGCTTCCTAACTTAGAACAGGACAAAAAACAAATTCTTGGTTACAGAGACGCAATGGTTCTTCCAAAAATGCCTAAAAAAATGGTCGTCGTAGGATCTGGAGCCATAGGAGTTGAATTTGCATATTTTTATAATGCAATGGGTGTAGATGTTACAATTGTAGAATATCTTCCAAATATTGTTCCTGTAGAGGATCTTGATGTATCTAAACAATTAGAAAAGACTTTCAAGAAAGAAGGCATTACTATTATGACCAATTCGTCG
>CAYREL010000067.1:0-5813 GCA_964423275.1 uncultured Flavobacteriales bacterium
CATTTAATTCCAATTAATGAAATATCTGACATGAATTTTCAAACTCCAAGAAAAAATTTTTCTACGGATGATTTTGAAAAAACTACTAATAAAATCTTAGAGTCTAACTAGATCTTTTGGGATTGTTTTTTAAAAAATCTTTCCACCCAGTATAGTTACTAGTTTTTTCGTGTGTATTTTGAAAATAGTGACAAATAGCAACTGCAATCCCATCAGTTGCATCCAATTCCTTGGGAAGTGTTTTTAATTTCAAAACTGTTTGAATCATTTTAGCAACTTGATCTTTACTTGATGCTCCGTTGCCAGTGATTGACTGCTTGACTTTTCTTGGCGAGTATTCTTCAATTGGTAGTCCTTTTACAAGACTAGCTGCCATAGCGACTCCTTGAGCTCTTCCTAGTTTAAGCATAGATTGTACATTTTTCCCAAAAAAAGGAGCTTCTACAGCAACTTCATCAGGATGGTATTGTTCAATTAAATGTGTGATGCTCTCAAATATTTTTTTTAGCTTCATCTGATGATTCTCAAGTTTAGACATTCTCACAACTCCAGTACTTATCAAAGTCATTTTTTTATTTGTAATCCCTATTAACCCATAACCAAGAATATTAGTGCCAGGATCTATACCTAAAATTATTTTATCGAAGTCTTTCAAGGATTTTTACTTAAGTGTTTCTAAATACTATTCTAAAAATACTTTTTTTATTTCATTATTGGTTTTTGTTTTTGCAATTGCATATATATTAACAAGTATTGAAAGTCAAAAAAATCTAATATCCTTAATTGCTAAAGATTTTTCCATTACCATTATACCATATTTTATATTAATTTTTCTATTACAGTTTGTCAATTGGACCCTTGAAGCGTTGAAATTTTATTTCCTTTTACCTTATTCTAAAAATCTTTCTTTTAAACAAGTATTAAAATCCGTGTATGTTGGAAATCTAACTGCAATTGTAACTCCAAAAAGGTTAGGTAATTTTATAGGGAGAAATTGGATTCTTAAAGACAAAGCTCAACAGGTGATAATTTCAACTATTTCTGGAAATTTCTTTCAGCTTTTCATTACTATAATAATGGCTTTTTGTTCATTTTTATATCTGTATTTTTTTAAAACTCAATTTCTTTTAGAGCTCAAATACTACTTTTTATTACTAGTGTTTTTTTACTCATTTCTGTTGTTTCTTATAGGCTACACTATATTTAATAATAATTGGCACCCAATAGTCAATAAATTAAAATTGGTTAAATATTTCAATATCTCTACAGATCATTTAACTAGCATTAGCTCTTTTAAAAGAATAAAAGTTTTATTTTTTGCAATGTCTAGATATTGGATTTTTATTTTTCAGTATTATCTCCTGTTCAAAGGTTTTAATATACCTGTAGATTTTTTAGATGTAATAATTCTAGTTGGTCTTTTATTTGGAACCGTTACCTTCCTACCATCATTTGCACCAGGAAACCTAGGGACTAGAGAAGCATTGTCCATCTTTATTCTTGGAGGAAGTGCTCTTGGAATTAAGTTTGCTTTAGTTTCCTTTTTAGTATGGTTAGTAAATGTTGTGTTTTCTGCTTTAATTGGTGCTGGCTTATTGTTTACATCCAAAACTATAAAATGGTAATTTTCTATTGTCTATTCATATTATATCTATGTTTAATGTTCATCTCCATAATTGGTTTTCTAAGAAAAAATAAACTTTCGAAAAGTGAAGAATCAGTTCCATTTATAACATTAATTATACCCTATAGAAATGAAGAATATAGAATTCAAAATTTATTAACTTCTTTAGAGAGTCAAAAAGATATTTCATCCGTTAGTAAAATAATATTTGTAGACGATCATTCAACAGATTCCACTAGAAAAAATATTAATAATTGGAGTTCAAAACAAGACTTTAATTGTGAATCTCTTTTTTTAGATAAACACCATGGAAAAAAAAGAGCAATTGATTTAGGCGTGCAAAATAGCTTTTCAGAATTTGTAATGATTATGGATGCTGATATATCGTTTAATGATATTTTTTTTGCTTCAATCAAAAAGAATATAGATTTAAGTTATGATTTGTATTTAACCGCAGTGGTTGAAAATAATGGTGTTGTCTGGTCTAGAATTTTGTCTTATAGTATTAGTGTAATATCCATTGGTATGGCCAATTTAGGAATCCCAATTTTAGCCAATGGTGCAGGTTTGATCTTTAGGAGAAAATCCTATAATGAATTAATGCCATTCTACTCAAATTTTAATATTTCATCTGGTGACGACATGTTTTTACTTAATAGTTTTTTATCTAATAAAAAATCTATCAAAACTTTATTCAACAGTAATTTATTTATCGAAACACAAGGTTCTAAAGACATTAAAGATTTTGTTGAAAGATCGTTAAGATGGTCAGGAAAAATGAAAATGAATGGATTGTTAATTACTAAATTAGTTGGGTTGCTTGTTGTTATTTGCAACCTTTTAATAATTCCACTTGTAGCTTTAAGCATATTTAAATTTCAGTGGTTGTTTTTTTTACTTTTATTATTGAAACTATTGCCCGATTTATTGGTTTTAATTACTGGATCTTTTTTTTATAAAGAAAATAAATTGTGGAAATATTCTTTGCCAATGTTTTTGTTATATCCGTTGATAATTGTCATAATAATACTCTTACAAGCCATAAAGTATAAAGTAAAGTGGAAAGAAAGAGATTTATTAAATATTTGAACTTATAGTTCCAATAAATTCTTTCTCTTCAATTACTCCAGATTTTCTCCATTTTATCTCACCTTCCTTAAATAAAATGAAAGTTGGAATTCCTCTTACTTGAAATTTTCCAGCAACTTTTTCGTTTTTGTCTACATTTATTTTTAGAATTTTAATCTTATCTCCAAAATGTTTTTTAATTGATTTCAATGTTGGATTCATCATTTTACATGGATTGCACCAATCTGCATGAAAATCAACCAATACTGGTTTGTTTCCTTTAATTATTTCTTGAAAAGTAGCCAAATCTCTTTTTAGTTTTGTAAAATTTCTAACGATGTATTATTTGAAATGGATCCGAATCCACCTTCAACATCAACTGTCTTGTCAAATCCGTTTTTCTTCAAAATAGAACATGCTATCATACTTCTATAGCCTCCAGCACAATGGATATAATATTTCCAAGATTTATTTAAAGATTTATTATCAGAATCTATTAAAGCTAGTGGTATATGTTCTGAGTTTTTTAAATATCCATTATTTCTTTCCCCAACTCGTCTAACGTCTAATATATTAATATTGTCATTTATAGATTTTTCAAACTCTTTTGCGCTCGTAGAATCTATTGTGTCAATTAGATTACCTGAATTTTGCCAGGTCTTAAATCCTCCATCTAAATAACCAAGACAGTTGTCAAAACCTACTCTTGATAATCTCATAATTGCTTCTTTTGCTTGACCTTCATCACAAACCAATAATATTTTAATATTTATATCCTTTAAAACAGCTCCAACCCAGGGGGCAAATCCACCATTCAAACCAATAAATATTGAGCCAGGAACAAATCCAATCTTAAAAATATTTTGATTTCTTACATCCAGAATTATTGTGTTTTCTTGGGAAGATAAATTAATAAATTTTTCCAATTCTATTGGAATTAATCCTTTATCTAAAACTTTATCAAAATCTAAATATCCCTCTTGGTTTAATTTTACATTTGATGGAAAATAGGTTGGAGGTTCCGGTAAATTGTCTGTCAACTCCTTCACAAAACCATCTTTAGAAAACGATCCATTTAAAGCATAATTTATTTTTTTTTGATTCTCTAAAGTATCTACCGTTTCCTTCATCATGTTTTTACCACATGCAGAACCTGCTCCATGACCTGGATAAACTAATATATCATCAGGAAGCGGTTTTATTCTATTGTTTACTGAATCATATAAAATCCCTGCCAATTCTTCTTTAGAAACGCCCATATATCGTTGAGCAACATCTGGAATTCCAACATCTCCTAAAAATAAAGTGTCCCCAGTGAAAATACAGTGTTCTTTTCCATTTTCATCTTTTAAAATGTAGGATGTACTTTCTAAAGTATGACCAGGTGTATGCACTACAGTTATTGTAACTGCTCCAATTTTAAATACCTGATTGTCTTCTGCTATAATTGATTCAAAATTCGGATCTGCTTGTGGTCCATAAACTATTTTTGCACCAGTTTTATTAGCAAGGGTTAAATGGCCACTTATAAAATCTGCATGAAAATGAGTTTCAAAAACATATTTTATCTTAGAATTGGAATCTTCTGCAAGCTTTAAATAGTTAGAAATTTCTCTTAATGGATCTATTACAGCAGCTTCACCATTGCTTTCTATAAAATAAGCACCTTGAGACAGACAACTAGTATAAATTTGTTCTACTTTCATATGGTAAAATTAGTTATACTCTTTTGATTACCCAACAGATTATTGCTTAAATCACTTCTTTAGTATTAAATTTGTAAAATGATTAGTAATTTTTATTTGTATGTATCTTGGAATGTTGATCCTGCACTGTATGATGGTTTTATTACCCTTAGATACTACAGTTTATTTTTTGCACTTTCATTCATAATAGGATTTCAAATAGTAAAAAAAATGTTCGACAACGAATCTGCTCCTGACCAGTGGATGGATAAGCTGCTTGTTTATACTGTTGTAGGTACTATCCTAGGAGCTAGACTTGGACATGTTATTTTTTACGAACCTAAATATTATTTAGAAAATATTTCTGAAATATTGATGGTATGGAAGGGTGGATTGGCTAGCCACGGAGCTGCAGTTGCACTAATTATATCTATGTGGATTTTCTCTAAAAAAGTCACCCACAAAAAAACTATGTGGACCATGGACAAATTGGTGGTTGCTGTTGCATTAGCTGCAGGTTTTATAAGAGTAGGAAATTTAATGAATTCTGAAATTGTTGGCGTAAGAACAGAAAGCGAATCAGGTTTTTTTTACGAGCATAAAGCTAAGAATCAAATAGCAAGCTTTTTTAGCGTAGATAGCGATAAAATTCATTTGAATGAAACATCGATGGACACAACAATAAAGGATATTAAATATTCACAATTAAAGGTAAGTGTTCCTCTTGGTAATAAAAAAATGAATCCTTATTATTCTGAAGCTTTCTCTAACGCATTTAATTTTAAAGCAATTGATTCTGATGCAGACTTTTTCTCTTCAAATGATAAAAATGATTTTGTAGTTAGCTCTACCAATGAATTAATTCTTCCAATTTATATTATCCCAAGAATTCCTACGCAGTTGTATGAGGCAATCTCCTACTGGCTTATTTTTTGTTTTTTATTTTGGGGCTATTGGAAAAGAAATTGGTATTTATATTCTGGAAAGTTATTTGGTGTATTTTTCACTCTATTATTCGCCTCTAGATTTATTGTTGAATTTTTTAAAGAACATCAAACATTGGAAAATAGTTCGTTATTAACCATGGGGCAATACTTAAGTATTCCCTTAGTTGGAGTTGGCTTATATTTTTGGATTAAATCAAAAAAAATTGATACGCACAAATAATATTTCTGTAAAATATGGTGAAATAAACATTAAATTCCCTAATATAAATTTGGATTATGGTGGTCAGTTGCTAATCATTGGGAAAAGTGGTTCAGGTAAAACAAGTTTACTTAATATTTTAGGGGGACTATTGTCTCCTGAAACCGGAAATGTATTAGTTAATGATATAGATCTTTTTAGTTTGTCCAACAATAAAAGAGATAATTTTCGAGGGCAACAAATTGGATTTGTATTTCAAACCCCTCATTTTATAAAGTCTCTTTGTGTTA
>CAYREL010000068.1:0-5761 GCA_964423275.1 uncultured Flavobacteriales bacterium
TTTTAGTTAGAATTTTTGTGTCATTGGCATTGCTTAAGTTTTGAATTTCAAATTTTGTTTTGCAAAGCTCTTTTAGAATTAAAAGCCTGTTACTTATACTTTTGGAAGATTCTAAATTTATGGACCCATAAAGGGTTTTATTTTCAGAGAGAATTTCAATCATTTTGGAAAAACTCTAATAAATAAGATTCCACTTTTTTTAATTCTATTTCATGGTTTATACTTACTTCACCAATTTTTGTTGGTAGTGAAAAGTTTATAGTGCTTTTAGTATTTTTCTTATCCGATAGTATCAACTTAATAATAGCATTAAAATCTATTTTAAAATTTAGATAGGATTTGAACTTATCGGTCAAAACTGCTTTTATTTCTTGGAAGTAATTTTCGCTTAATAGATTTTCTTTTTTTGCAATGAAGGATTCTATAATCATTCCCTTTGCAATTGCAAAACCATGTAAAGTAGGAGAATTAGAGTCCAATAAATAGCTCTCTATAGCATGACCAATAGTATGTCCAAAGTTTAATTTTTTTCTTATGTTTTTCTCATAGGGATCTTTATTTACAATTTTTAATTTTAGGTTTTTAGACGACTTAACTATGTAGTCTAAGTCTTGCTCTTTGGAATTTACTTTTAAGTAGTTCCATAAATCAATATCTCCAATTATACTGTGCTTATATACTTCTGCTAATCCTGAATCTAATTCTATTTTAGGTAGAGTTGCTAAAAATGTAGTATCTAAAAAAACTGCTTTTGGAAGCGTAAAAGTTCCTATGTTGTTTTTTAAAAATTGGTAATTAAACCCAGTTTTGCCACCAATAGAAGCGTCTGCCATTGCTAATAAAGTGGTAGGTAAATAAACAAATTCAATTCCTCTTTTATAAGTGGATGCAGCAAAACCTGCTAAATCGGTGAGCATCCCTCCTCCAAGGATAAAGAGTAGGTCGCTAGTCTTTAAATTATTACGATTTAAAAAGTCCCATATTTTTAAAACATTATTAAAAGTTTTGTTCTTTTCTCCGCTTTCTAATTTTAAATAAGTAGAACTAACTGAAAAATTTTCTTCCAGATAATTTATGTGCTCAATGGTGTTTTCATCAACAATCAGGAAAATTTTTTTTTCTCTGATGATATTTTTGAATTCTTTGAAAAAACTCTTAATAGTACCTTGATAAATTTCCACAGGGTTACTTGTTTTGGATTTTTTTAATTGCGCTTTTAGAAAACTCAGAGAGAATTAATTCTCCTGATATTTTCGCTCTTTTGGAAAGTAATTCATCCCAATCCTCTGTTCCTTTCCAAAATACTTTTTTTAATTTTTTAGTAGCCTCTTGGTGAGATTTAGAAAGTTTAAAAGCTAATTCATCAATTGCTTTATCCATCGATTCATTGTCCTGAAATATTTCAGAATATAGTCCCTTTTGAACACCCCAATTTGCGTCAAACCATTTGTCTGCATTAATTGCAAGAGCGCTCATGGCGGATAAACCAACTTTTCTTTCTACTGCTGGTCCAACAACAAAAGGGCCAATTCCCAAGGCCAATTCACTTAATTTGATGGATGCATGATGAGTAGCAAAACAGTAGTCTACAGCACTAGCTATACCAACACCTCCTCCAACTGCTTTTCCTTGAACTCTTCCAATAATTATTTTTGTGCATTTTCTACATGCATTTATAACGTTGGCAAAACCAGAGAAAAATTCAATTCCAGATTTTATATTTTCAATTTCTATTAGCTCATCAAAACTTGCACCTGCGCAAAATGTTCGATTACCAGCAGATTTAAGAACAATTACTTTTATTTCTTTATTAATACTTGCTTCAGTAATAGTTTTGGCAATTTTAGATAGGATTTCACCAGGGAGAGAATTACTTTGTGGGTGGTAAAATTCTATTGTTCCAATTCCATTCTCATCTATATTTATTCTAACGTGTCCTTTATTGTCCTCCATTAATTTCGTTTAGTTCAGTAAAAATAAGCATTACTTTTTTAGAGAGTAATTTTATTTTAAATAATAAACTATTTAATTATGACGTATATTTGGGTAACCTATTGTAATTATATCACGTATAGGGGGTTGCTTTATGGAAAGAAAACATTTATTATTTATTGTGAGTATTTTATTTTTTTGCAGCTATTCTTATGCTCAAACGATAGATTCCTCTGCTGTAATTTTGGATTCAAAAGACACTATTAAAATAAATAACAATAATAGAAGTTTAATTAATCCAAGAAATTTAGAGTTAAAACAAAAAAATTATTGGGAAGATTATGCCAAAAAAACAAAAAAATCTCAATCAGTTTCTAATGAAGAAGAATTGTACAAACCAATTTTATCAGTTGGTGTAGGAACATTGTCCTTTTTTGGCGATATAGGGGACACGATTCCTGGAAAAGATAGAATCAACAGAGCTCCTTTTCAGGGAGGCTTTTCATATACTCTTAGATTAGTAAATCCCATAAACGATTACTTAGATGTTGCATTTTATGCAATGCTTGGAAGTACAAGTGTAAATCAAACTACAGAAAGCCCGTTATACCCAACTCCAAATGGTCTTTTATTTCGTTCTTCTATCAAATCTGGTGGTATTACTTTCAATTATAATTTTAACCAGTTACTTAAAAAAGGACATATTGTAGAGCCATACATACATTTAGGAATAGAATCTATTGAATATAATTCAGAAGTTGATACAGATCCAAATGATGCATCCAACAATTATGATAGTGATGTGAGTATTTTCTCGGCCGATCAACCTACCAATAAATATGCACTTGGTGTGCCATTAGAAATTGGAGCACATGTGCACATTGGTAATAAAATTAAATTTAGAGTAGGTAGTGCAATTCATTTTACTTCAACTGATTATTTGGATGGGATTAACAACTCTGGAAATTTTCCTTTAGGTTTTGGTAAAGACAATTTACTCTTTACTCATATTGCTGTTGCTTACGATTTCAATGCAAAAAAAGAAAAACCACCACTTGACCCCTTAATGGATGAAATATCAATGAATTTACTTTTACAAGATACTATCGATTCTGATGGAGATAGTATAGTAGATCATATTGATTTTTGTGCTAAAACTCCACCAAATACACCTGTAGACCAGTTTGGATGCCCTCTAGATGATGATATTGATGGAGTCATCAATTCCAAAGACAAGGAGTTACTTACTTTTGAGGGTGTTATTGTAAATGAAGATGGGGTTACCATGACTGAAGACGATTTTATGTTGTCTTACAGAAAATATAGAGATTCCACAGGGGAGTATTCTGAGTGGGATACTATTTACAATAAATCTTATGCAGGACCACTTATATCAAAGTTGACGATTGATGAAATAATTAAAGCTAATCCTGCCAAAGAACCAGTTGAAAAGCCAGAAAAAGATTTATTTATAGTTATTGGCTCAGATGTTCAAGGTGTTTCTTCTGAAGAACTGTGGGAGAAATTAGCAGATAGAGATTTCCAAGTTAAGGAGTCAGGAGATTCAATAATGTATGTTTTAGGTGGGTATGATGAAAACGAATTATCTGCCAAAATAAAGGAGTTGGAAGACAATAATGTAGAGGTTCAGGGAATTGTTGAAATTTCCTCAGATGATGAAATCATTTCTTTAGAGAAAGAAGAAATCGAACAAATAATGAATACACCAGAAAGTGTGACAGATAATTCAACTAATAATGAAAGTTCAGCTGAATTTGTTCCAGTGATTGAACCCAATGATAATTCGCCAACTTTTAGAGTTCAAATAGGGGCTTTTAACAGAAGAATTAAAAAGTCTATTTTTAAAGATATTCCCAATGTTGTTGGTATAAAAGGAGATGATGGTCTTTACAGGTTTTTCTCAGGCTCCTATACAGATAAGTCCAAAGCTGCATCTCATAAAGTAGATCTAACTCTTACAGGCTATAACGATGCTTTTATTGTTGCATTTCAAAATGGCAAAAGAATTTCTTTAAAAGAAGCCGGCTTTGAAGTTAAGAAAGACTTTTCTGAAAATCTTGAGTTATCTTCCACTCCATCTGATAATCCAATAGACTCTGAAATGGTCCGTTTTAAGATTCAAGTAGGAGCCTTCAAAGAAAAAGTGCCAGCCGATATACTAGCTAATTTTAAAAAATTAGGGAATGTAAAGGCAATAACCAATGCAGGTCAAGGCTATACTAAGTATTATATGGGTGACTTCATGGATTATTCCAACGTATTAAAGTTTAGAAAAAAATTAGTTGCAAATGGCTTAATAGACTGTTTTATTGTTGGAGAATTCAAAAACAATATAATTACATCTAAGGAAGCTCGTGACTTACTAGGACAGTAATTATACCCACTTACTATCCATATATATTCTATAGTTTTTTTATAGAGCTATTTTCTTAAATATTTTGTTCCTTTACAATCTAATTTAATAGATAATGCAATACGCAAAAAATATTCTTGAAACAATTGGAAATACTCCTCTAGTTAGACTTAACAACATTACCAAAGGAATAGAGGCTACTGTATTGGCCAAGGTTGAATTTTTTAATCCTGGAAGTTCTGTAAAAGATAGAATGGCAGTAAAGATGGTGGAAGATGCAGAACAAGACGGCAGATTAAAACCTGGAGGAACCATTGTAGAAGGCACTTCTGGAAACACTGGTATGGGACTAGCTTTGGCAGCTATAGTTAAAGGATATCAACTAATTTGTGTTTCTACTGATAAACAGTCAAAAGAGAAATTTGATATTCTACGTGCAGTTGGTGCAGAAGTAATAGTTTGTCCAACCAATGTTGCACCTGAAGATCCAAGGTCTTATTATTCAACTTCTAAAAGAATTGCCGAGGAAACTCCCAATTCATGGTATGTGAATCAATACGACAATCCTTCAAATTCTATCGCTCATTATCAGCAAACTGGTCCTGAAATTTGGGATCAAACCAACGGAAAAATCACACACTTTGTAGTTGGCGTTGGAACTGGTGGTACAATTTCAGGTGTAGGGAAGTATTTAAAAGAAAAAAATCCAGCAATTAAAATTTGGGGAATTGACACTTACGGTTCAGTTTTTAAAAAATACCACGAAACAGGAGTTTTTGATGAAAATGAAATTTATCCATATATAACAGAGGGAATTGGTGAAGATATTCTTCCAGAAAATGTAAATTTTGATGTAATTGACAATTTTGAAAAAGTTACGGATAAAGACGCTGCTATATACACAAGAAAACTAGCTAGAGAAGAGGGTATTTTTGCAGGAAATTCTTGTGGAGCAGCAGTAAGAGGTGTAATTCAATTAGAAAAGAATTTTAAGAAAGACGATGTAGTTGTAGTTTTACTTCATGATTCTGGAAGTAGATATGTTGGTAAAATGTACAACGACGAATGGATGAAAGAAAATAATTTCTTGTAATTAAGTCTTTAACTAAAGGATTTATTTTTTGGTTTTCTTCCAAGTCTTGTATTTGTTAGAATAGTTTTCAATTTTTTTTATAGGATTAGTTAGGGGTTCAGTCTTTTTAAGGGAGTTGTGACAATCCATTGGTAAACTTTGATATATTTTTGTTCCTTCAGTTTTCCATGCAATCATTTCCTCACTAACGTCCTTAATTATTTTACCTGGGTTGCCAACAATTACTTTTCTGTCTGCAACAACCATCTCGCTATTAACCAACGTTAATGCACCTACAATACATTCGTCTCCAATTATTGCATCGTCTAAAATAACTGCATTCATACCAATCATTGAGTTATATCCTATAGTAGCTCCATGTA
>CAYREL010000069.1:0-5726 GCA_964423275.1 uncultured Flavobacteriales bacterium
TTTACTATTAGAACTTCCTAAAAAATACTGTCTAATATGAATCTTGGAATTTTCAAAAACATCAATATTAAATTGGGTATTAGAAATACAATTATCGTCTGAAATAATATTAACAAAGTTTATAGGCTCATTTATATTAACATTAGGTTTTATTTTTAAAACCACTTTTTCAGTTAAAAAACTAAAGTTAAGATTTGTGAAATAATCTTTATGATTTGGTTCTTGAGAATTGTTGGCAATATTAGTGCCATTGAAAAATAACAATTCAATATCCATTAAATCTATAATATTGGATAAGCTGGAATTAAATTTTCCATTTTCCAGTACAATTACCAGTCCTTCAATTTTTGGAATCCCTAAAGAACTAAGATGCTCAATTTTAAAATTTAATTGGTTGTGGAAATTAATTTTCTTTAGAGCTCTTAAAGGGGTGTATTTCCATCTTTCTTCTTTTCTGTTTGGAAAAGAACCCAGGTTTAGGGCTTCTAAAGCTAAATTAGAATTTTCTTTAAGAAATGAATTATGATTTAGATTTTTAATAATCAATTGGATAACTTTAAAAGGGTTTTAAATATTATCATCAGTTTTTAACCAATCGTATCCTTTTTTTTCTAACTCAAGTGCTAAAGATTTATCGCCCGATTTAATGATTTTACCCTCATGTAAAACATGGACAAAGTCTGGGACAATATAATCAAGTAGTCTTTGGTAATGAGTGATTACAACCGTAGCATTTTCAGAGGATTTAAGTTTATTAACCCCATTTGCTACAATTTTCAATGCATCAATGTCCAAACCTGAATCTGTTTCGTCTAAAATTGATAATTTAGGATCGAGCATTGCCATTTGAAAAATCTCATTTCTTTTCTTTTCTCCCCCGGAAAATCCTTCGTTTACAGATCTATTTTTAAGTTTATTATTTAAGCCTACAAGTTCCGACTTCTCGGCAACCATTTTTAAAAATTCTTTTGCTGGGATAGAATCTATTCCGTAGTATTTATTTCTTTCGTTAAGTGCAGTTCTTAAAAAATTAATATTGCTAACACCAGGAATTTCAACTGGATACTGAAATGCTAAAAACATTCCTTTCCAAGATCTTTCCTCGGGACTCATTTCAGAAATCTCTTCTCCCAAAAAATTAATTGACCCATTGGTAACTTCATAGTTGTCATTTCCAGCTAAAACAGACGAAAGTGTGCTTTTTCCAGAACCATTGGGGCCCATTATCGCATGAACTTCTCCCTTGTTAATATTAAGATTTAATCCTTGAAGAATCTTTTGGTTATCAATATTGCACTCTAAATCTTTGATTTCTATTAGTAATTCACTCATGATTAAATTTTATCCTACTGAACCTTCTAAACTAATTTCTAATAATTTCTGGGCTTCCACTGCAAACTCCATTGGCAACTTATTTAAAACTTCTTTTGCATATCCGTTTACTATCAAACTAATTGCCTTTTCTTCACTTATCCCTCTTTGCATACAATAAAATAGTTGATCTTCTCCGATTTTAGAAGTGGTTGCTTCATGCTCAACAGTAGCAGTTGGATTCTCGCACTCAATGTATGGAAAAGTATGCGCACCACATTGGTCAGTCATGAGTAATGAATCACACTGAGAAAAGTTTCTTGAGTTTTTTGCACCTTTACCTATCTTTACCAAACCACGGTAACTATTTTGACTTTTTCCAGCAGATATACCTTTTGAGATAATGGTGGATTTGGTATTTTTACCAATATGAATCATTTTAGTTCCTGTATCGGCCTGTTGAAAGTTGTTGGTAACTGCGACAGAATAAAATTCGCCAATAGAATGATCTCCTTTAAGAATACATGAAGGGTATTTCCAAGTTACTGCTGATCCAGTTTCTACCTGTGTCCAAGAAATTTTAGATCTATAACCACAAATTCCTCTTTTAGTAACAAAATTGTAAACACCTCCTCTGCCATTAGCGTCTCCAGGATACCAATTTTGAACTGTGGAATATTTAATCTCTGCTTTGTCAAGAGCAATTAATTCAACGACTGCGGCATGTAATTGATTTTCATCTCTTTGCGGAGCGGTGCAGCCCTCTAAATAACTTACGTAACTGGATTCATCTGCTATTAAAAGTGTTCTTTCAAACTGCCCAGTTCCAGATTCATTAATTCTAAAATATGTGGATAGTTCCATAGGGCATCTTACACCTTTAGGAATATAACAAAACGAACCATCTGAAAAAACTGCGCTGTTTAAAGCAGAATAATAATTATCAGTGTGAGGAACAACAGTTCCCATGTATTTTTTAACTAAATCTGGATGATTATGGACAGCTTCTGAAAAAGAACAGAAAATTATTCCTAATTCACTTAGTTTTTCTTTAAAAGAAGTAGCTACCGAAACCGAGTCCATTACAAAATCTACAGCAACTCCACTTAATTTTTTTTGTTCTTCAATAGATATTCCTAATTTTTCCATGGTCCTTAAAAGTTCTGGATCTACTTCATCTAAACTTTGTAGTTCTTTTTTCTTTTTTGGAGCTGAATAGTAAGAAATATTTTGAAAATCTGGCTTTGTATATTTTACATGAGCCCAATTTGGTTCTGACATTTTTTGCCAAATACGAAAAGCTTCAAGTCTATAGGCAAGCAACCATTTGGGTTCATTTTTTTTAGAGGAAATTAATTTAACTATGTCTTCATTGAGTCCTATTGGGGCTTTCTCACTTTCGATATCAGTAACAAAACCAAATTCATAGGACTTGTTATCCAACTCTTCTTTTAATTCTTTTTCAGTATATGACATTTATCCGCTTTATAATGAAAAACTTTCTCCACATCCACAGGTTCTATCAGCATTAGGATTACTAAAAACAAATCCTTTGCCGTTTAATCCCCCTGAAAAATCTAACGTTGTTCCTATTAGATAAAGAAAACTTTTTTTATCAACTACAACCTTTATACCATTATCCATAAAAGATTTATCGCTATCAATTAGAGTATTGTCAAATTTAAGTTCATACATCAAACCTGAACAACCTCCACCTTTAACACCAACTCTTATAAAATAACCTTCGTTACCGTCATCTTTCATAAGCTGTAAAGCTTTTGACTTCGCATTTTCTGTTACTTTGATCATCTAGCTATTTGAAATAGTTCTAATTACCGCAAATATACCTCAAAATAACAGATGATAAAAGAAATGTTGAATAGTATTTAATACAAGAATTGATTGTTATTGTAAATAACAAGGTGAAATTATAACTATTGAACTAAATTTGCAACCATGAATGAAGAAGAGAAAAATATTGATCTGAAAGATTTAGGTGAATTTGGGCTTATAGAAAGACTAACAAAAAAAATTAAATTATTTAATGACAATACTCTTCTTGGACCTGGGGATGATGCTGCAATAATAAACTCTAGTAAAGAAATTTTAGTGAGTTCCGATATGCTTGTGGAAGGAATACATTTTGATATGGCTTTCACCCCATTAAAACATTTAGGATACAAATCTGTAATTGTAAATATAAGTGACATATATGCTATGAATGGTATTCCAAGACAGATTACGGTTGGTTTGGCTATTTCTAGCAAATACACTCTTGAAGCAATTGAAGAGTTTTACGATGGTATTTTATTGGCTTGTGAAAAATATAAGATTGACGTAATTGGTGGAGATATTACATCATGTATCAACGGCTTAACCATTTCCATAACAGCAATTGGAGAAGCAATGAAAAAAGAAATTGTCAAAAGGTCTGGAGCTAAAGAAAATGATTTATTAATTACCACAGGAGATTTGGGAGGAGCCTATATGGGACTTAACGTACTGCAAAGAGAGAAAGAGGTTTGGAAAAGCAACCCAAATATGCAACCTGAACTAGATAACTTTAATTATATTCTAGAAAGACAACTTAAGCCAGAAGCAAGGAGAGATGTAATTGAATTTTTAAAAAAATGTGATGTAGTTCCAACTAGTATGATAGATATTTCCGATGGATTAGCATCCGAAGTTTTTCATATTTGCAAATCTAGTAATGTTGGATGTCAGCTTTATGAAGACAAAATACCCATAGACCCACAGACTTATCAAACGTCTATGGATTTCAATATAAACCCTACCGTTTCCGCACTAAACGGAGGAGAAGATTATGAATTACTTTTTACCATTAATCAAGAAGATTATGAAAAAATTAAAAATGACCCTAACCTTACTGTCATAGGTCATATTACCAAAAAATCTCAAGGAATAAATCTAATTGGAAATGGCAACACCTCTACTCCACTACAAGCTCAGGGTTGGAACCATTTTAACAAATAAATTTTAAATAGAATTATCGGACTCGTCTAAAAACTGGTATTGTAGAATACCGAGTTCTGTCATGGGTCTAACAGAAATCCATTTTTTGTACTTTAAAAACCATTGCCTTTGGATATTTTTAACTCCTTTTTTCAAAAAAGCGTCAATAAAGGGATGAACATTTAAAGTGATGGATTTTGCTATTCCCTCAACCATAATTGAGTTTAGCATTGAATCAATCTCATCTATAATTAGAATTGAAGCTTGCACCTCACCTTTCCCAAGACAAGTTGGACATGTTTCAGTAGTTTTAATTTCAGTTTCTGGACGAACACGCTGTCTAGTCAGTTCTACAACTCCAAACCTACTTGGTGGCTGTATATTGTGCTTAGCTTTATCGTCCTTCATGAACTTTCTAAAACTTTCAATAAGTTTTTTATTATTAGCTCTATCGTACATATCGATGAAATCGACAGCTACAATACCTCCCATATCTCTTAACCTTAAAAGTCTGGCAATTTCTTCAGCTGATTCTAAGTTGGTTTCTAAAGCATTTAATTCTTGATTGACATTGGTGGCCTTTCTGTTTCCACTATTAACATCCACAACATGCATTGCCTCAGTATGGTCAATAATCAAATAGGCTCCAGATTTTAAGTTAACTTTCCTGCCAAAAGTTGCTTTTATCTGCTTGTTAATTCCCTTGCTTTCGAATAGACTTACTTTTCCTTGATAAAACTTAACAATATCTTCCTTTTCAGGTGCTATAGTCTTAACGTAATCCTTTAGCTCATTATATAATGATTCATCATCTACGTGAATACTTGTAAACTCTTTATTTAACTCGTCTCTTAAAACTGTAGTAGCCCGATTCATTTCTCCAAGTAGCTTTTTTCTTGGTGTTGCATTTTTAAGTTCTTTGAACATTTTAGACCATTTTTGTTCTAAGTCTCTAAGGTCTTGGTCCAATTCGGCAACTTTTTTGTTCTGTGCTACAGTTCTAATAATCACACCAAACTTTCTAGGTCTAATACTATTTATAAGTCTCTTTAAACGATTTCTCTCTGCAGGATCTTTTATTTTTTGAGAAACAGAAATCTTTTCTGAAAATGGAACTAGAACCAAAAACCTTCCAGGTATTGTTACTTCAGCACTCAGCCTTGGACCCTTAGAGGATATAGGCTCTTTAGTTACCTGAACCGCAATTATTTGGTTTGAAGAAAGATGTTCTTTAATCTTTCCATCTTTCAATATATCTGGCTCTATCTTGTTGTAGCCAAGCTTATGGGTAGACTGTTTCCCCGAAATAGAATCTTTAGCAAATTTGCTCATTGATCTATATTGAGGACCTAAATCTAAATAATGCAAGAATGCATCTTTTTCATATCCAACATCAACAAATGCTGCATTTAAACTTGGTACGATTTTTTTAACCTTACCTA
>CAYREL010000070.1:0-5690 GCA_964423275.1 uncultured Flavobacteriales bacterium
TAATACTAGGATGGTTTTTATCTCTTTCTATCATTCTTTTAGTCCTCTGGATATGAGCTTTCAACCATGATGGGTTATTTCCCAAAGTATAGTTTAGATCGTAATGCATTCCATGAGATTCAATGTTGGCTTCATCGTAAACATATAAGCCATATTTGTCGCAAAGTTCATACCAAAATGGATCGTCTGGATAATGGCATGTTCTAACAGCATTTATATTGTTAGATTTCATTATTTTGATGTCTTGAATCATACTTTTCTCTGAAACTACATGTCCTGTTTTATAATCATGCTCATGACGATTTACTCCTTTTATAATTATGGGTTGTCCATTTACTAATAGATGAGCATTGCTTATTTGAACATTTCTAAAACCAACCATTTTTGAGATTGTTTCAATTACCGCTCCTTTTTTATCTTTTAAAATAATTTGAAGATTGTATAAATATGGAGTTTCTGCAGACCATCTTTTAACATCTGGGATGTAAGCTTTTATATTGACATTAGAGGAATCGTTGCTGCTTATATTTAATTCAGATGTTAAATCGATAATAGATTTATTATTATCTTTTAATGAAGTGGATAAAAAACCAGTGAACTTTTTATTCTGAAAGCTCTGAAATTTCACGTTTAAATCTAGCTTTCCATTTTTAAAAGAACCATCCAAATCACACAATGAAAAGTAATCTTTTATTTGAATATTTTCTCTACAATATAAATAGACATCCCTTTCGATACCGGATAATCGCCAAAAGTCTTGATCTTCTAAAAAGCTTCCATCACTCCAACGATAAACTTCTAAAGAGATATTATTTTCCCCAGTTCTTACAAATTTGGTTAAATCAAACTCTGCTGGTAATTTAGACCCTTGACTATATCCAACTTTTACTCCATTTACCCATATGTAAAATGCAGATTTAACTGCACCCAAATGAATGTAAACTTTCTTTTCATGCCAGTTATTTGGAATATTAAATGTTCTCTTATAAGAACCCACAGGATTATATTCATCTGGAATATCTGGGGGATTGGGTTTATCATAAAAACTAAATGGGTATTTAATGTTGGTATAAATTGGAATTCCAAATCCATGCAATTGCCAATTGGAAGGAACTGGAATCTTATCCCAAGTATCAACCTTGTATTTATTTTTATAAAATTCCTTAGGTCTTTGTTCAGGTATTTTCGACCATTTAAAGAACCACTGCCCATTCAAAGAAATAAATCTTGAAGAAGCTTCCATTTGTCCATCAAGAGCTAAATCGATTGATTCATATGGGAAGAAAGTAGCTCGAGCAGGTAATTTATTTATTTCTACTACTTGAGGATTCTCTAGGATAGAATCTAAAGTTTGTGAAATTCCATTATGAGAAAAAATTAAGATTAAAATTGAAATTAAATATTTAGAAATTACTCTATTCATTTTAAATTTATTTAAACCCAATATATAAAGGAACCTATCAATTCCAAAATTTTAAAATCATCAATTACTATATTTATAATCTAATTTGAAAATTCTATAAAATATATCGGCTTATACAATAGCACATATCACCCACTAATTATAATTATCTGGATGCAAACTAACTATATTTCAACAAAGGGATTGGTAAATTGTAAAATATCTGAATTTGAATTATATTGACCATATGGAAGCTGAAAATAGCTTTTTGTGGCTTGACTTAACTCAAAATGGCCTATACAATTAACAAAATAGAATTAAACACCAACCTAATTAAAAATACAGGCTATTAAATTGGAAATATTTACAAACTTTTCTCCAGACGTTGAAGTCGAGTCTCCAGGTAGAATTAATCTGATTGGAGAACATATAGATTATAATGGTGGGTTTGTTCTTCCTGCAGCTATTGATAAAGTGATTCATTTTAAATTTAAAAAAAGAAAAGATAATCTCATTTATGTTCAATCAATTGGGTTTGACAACCCATTAAAAATTGAAATAAATAAATTAAATAAAAGTCCTATTTCTTGGCATAATTATTTAATAGGGGTTCTTTATTATATAAATCAAATTTGTCCAGAAAAGATTCAAGGTTTTGATTGTGTATTTAAAAGTAATCTTCCTTTAGGGTCAGGAATTAGTTCTTCTGCAGCTTTAGAATGTGGCTTTGCCAAGGGAGTTGACGAACTTTTAAAGTTAAAATTAAGCAATCAAGAAATTATATCACTATGCCAACGTGCTGAACATGACTTTGCAGGAACTAAATGTGGAATAATGGACCAATATGCGGTAATTAATGGCCTAGATAACCACTTTTTATTACTCAACTGTCAAAAAATCACCCATAAATTAGTTCCAGAAAAATTACTAAATCATAAGATTGTCTTAATTAATACAAATATTTCTCATAATTTATCTACAAGTGAATATAACATTAGAACCCAAGAATGCCAATCAGCTTTAGATTCCATACAAATTAAGTATCCAGAATATAAGTTTTTATGCGATATTCCTCTTGAAAGAATTAAAGAATTTAAAACAAATCTTTCCTTTAACGAGTATAAAAGAGCAGTCTTTGCAAGTGAAGAAAATCAGAGAACTCTGCAAGCAGTTGATTTTCTTAAGGATGGAAATGTACTAGAGTTAGGTAATTTACTTTATAGTTCTCATCAAGGATTAAAAGATCTTTATGAAGTTAGTTGTAAAGAATTGGATTTCCTTGTAGAATTTACAAGAAATATTTCATCAGTAACAGGTGCGAGAATGATGGGTGGAGGATTTGGTGGATGTACTTTAAATATTGTAAAAGAAGATTATGTAGATCAATTTATAAACGATATTTATCAGGCTTATTTAAAGAAATTTAATATCAAATTAACTCCACATATTGTTAAAACTAATAATGGAGTAAAGGTACTATAAAGTTCACTTTTCAATATCTAAAACACATCTAAACCCCGTGTGGTTTGTTCCAGAATCTTCAGAAAAAGGCATTCTAGCAGTTACTCTGTAGCTTGCGCAATAACTGTCGTTACAAAGAAAAGAACCTCCTCTAATTACTCTTTTTTTCTCGTAAGGCTCCAGCCTATAATTACTTTTACTAGGACCTTGAGGATTTTTAATTAGCCCTGAATTATAACAATCTTGATAATAATTTTCATCAAACCAATCTGAACAAATTTCCCATACATTTCCTGCCATATTATATAATCCATAACCATTTGGTTGGTAACTAATAACAGGTGCAGTATAATAAAATCCATCTTCTTTAGAATTTTCTGTAGGAAATGTTCCTGACCAGTAATTACATTTTACTTCTCCACTACTAACTTGTTCATTTCCCCATGGGTAATATTTGGATAGAAGTCCACCTTTTGCAGCCCACTCCCATTCAGCTTCAGTTGGTAATCTTTTACCAGCCCAATTTGCATATGCTAATGCATCTTGGTAAGCAATTTGAACCACAGGATGATTGGCTTTCTTAGCTATTCCACTTTCTGGTCCTAAAGGATGCTTCCAACATGCACCTTTTACCCATTTCCACCAGTTTGAAAAATCAGCTAAATTGACAACGTTTTTAGGGGAACTAAAGACCAAAGATCCTGGTTGTAAATCATCTTCTGATGGCTTTTTAGTCCCTGGAGGAAGTTGTTTCTTCATCTCTTCCCAGTCAATGGGACGTTCGGCTACAGTAATATAATCGGTGGCATCAACAAATTTTTTAAATTGAGAATTGGTAACCTCATGAACATCCATATAAAAACTATAAACTTCAACTTTATGAATTGGTTTTTCTCTAGGAAGTGCCATCGAATCATCTTCAGACCCCATTAAAAAAGAACCCGCAGGAATCCTTTCCATGAGAAACAATTTAGAAGTATCCAATTCGTTACTTTCATTCCATAGATTTAAATCAAGAGCGAATTTGGATTTATTTTCCTGTTCGTTATTGCTAAGGCTAGAATGATTACAATCTAGTTCTTCTGTTGAAATAATTTTATCCTTTGATGTTTCAAACGTACAACCAGAGAATGATATAATTAAGGATATGTGATATATGTAGAATTTCATTAGATAGAGTCAATTTTAATTTTCCAAGTCATGTTGGTTGAACTTTCTTTGTCTAGATAATTTAAACCAATACCATGATTAAAGCTATTAGAAATACCCGAAGTTAACTCAATAGCAAATAAGTCCTTAATTTTTGGAGTGTAAAGATGTATAAATACTGGGGTCCGATTCGTTGAAATACTCATTTTATAGTCTGGAGTGGTGAATTTTACTTCACCATTATTCAGTTGAAAGCAATTGTCTAAATGCTTGTCGCTAGGATTAATTTCTACATTCTGATTTGCTTTAGAGCGATATTGAGCTACACGATCTTCATCTGTAATAATGTCGTATGATTTTGAAAATTTAATACAACTTTTTGACAAATCAGAGGATGTAAAATATGGATGCCAGCCTAAGGAATAAGGCAATTCATATTCTGAAAGATTATCAACTCTTAAATTCATATTTAAGTAATTAAATCCAAAAGTATACTGTAGGTTAATTTTAAAAGCAAATGGAAAACCGTCTTCTCCTTTTGATTCGTATTCTAAAATAATAACAGCCTCATTATCTTTACAATAATAGTCTTTTAAAGAAAAAATCTTATTAAATAAAACTCCATGGTGAGCATTCCCCCCTCTTTCATTTATTGGGAATTGATGGTATTTATTTTTAAAAGAATAAACTCCATTTTTTAAACGGTTTACAAATGGAAATAAGAGGGCGGAAGCAAATGAATCAGAATATGCAAACTCATTTTTTTGTTCTATTACAGTTATTCCATTAAGTTCCAAGTGTTGCAAAGACCCTCCATTTAATAGATTTATGAAAGCAACTAACTTGTTATTGTTGTTGATTATTTTGATGAAATTTTGGTCTACTTCAAATTTGTAATACAGATCCATAAGCAGATTAGTTTATTGTTTCAAAAATTCTTGTTCAGTCCAAAAGTAGTGTATTTGAGTAAATCGTACTTCCATCACAAACATCATTTTACAGACATTTGACTATTAGTACTAATAAATTTTAGAAATAAAAGCCCTACTCTTTCGTAAAGTAATTTTCCTAGAGGAAATCACTAAGTATAGCTGGAGGGTTTTGAACCCTAATTGTAATCTGTTTATTTCCAGCTAGTTACAAATCTAAGAATCCAGAGGTCAAACATTATATTCAAATATATGTACTCATATTCTTTCATTTAATTAGTTTTATGTGAGTTCAAAATGATTTGAATAAAATTAATTACTAAAAATTATGAAAAGTTTAAATGAAATTATCGATTCTATCGACCCTGAGACATTTACAAGTTGGCTAGAATCTTATGCAGAAGGTCTTGAGACAGATGGTAAAAACGAAATTTTATTACTAAATGTAGATAGAGAAGACCTAGAAAATAAAAATTCAAATAATATTTCTGAGATTGGCTCTGTTGAATATGGAGATTGGGACTCTTTAAAAAACTTTATATCTGAAGAAGATGTTAATGAAGAAATTGAAGAATCTAAAGCTTTTGTTTCAGAAGCTAAAGAAGATGTCGACAATTCCGAGGATTATGATTTTATTTTTCATAGAGCATTATTATTATGTGAGAAACAATACGTGTGGTCTCTTACACTTTACTCTTATAATTGACAAAATTTAGGGTTTATAAAAAACAAATTGAAAAAGTGGAGCC